>RHBP01000251.1 GCA_010030955.1 Synechococcaceae bacterium WBB_10_009
ACCTGCACAACTGGGCCCGCCTGAGCAGCCTCTGGCCGCTGCTCTATGGCACGGCCTGCTGCTTCATCGAGTTCGCCGCCTTGATCGGCTCCCGCTTCGATTTCGACCGCTTTGGCCTGGTGCCGCGCTCCAGTCCCCGCCAGGCGGATCTGCTGATCGTGGCCGGCACCGTGACCATGAAAATGGCCCCGGCCCTGGTGCGGCTCTATGAGCAGATGCCCGAGCCCAAGTACGTGATTGCCATGGGGGCCTGCACCATCACCGGTGGCATGTTCTCCGCCGACTCCACCACCGCTGTGCGCGGCGTGGACAAGCTGATCCCCGTGGACCTTTACCTGCCGGGCTGTCCACCGCGGCCGGAGGCGATCTTCGACGCGGTGATCAAACTGCGCAAAAAGGTGGGCAACGAAGCCCTTGCCGAGCGCGGCAATCTGCTGCCCACCCACCGCTACTGCACCGTGCCCCACCAACTCAAGGCGGTGGCGCCCCAGGTGGACGGCCGTTACCTGCGGGCCGAAACGCAACAAGCTGCCCTGGCCGCGGCTGCGGGCATCCCCGTGTCAGCCACCGGCACCCCCGTGACCACCCAGGAGCCCGCCGATGCCTGAACAAACCCCAGACACCGCTGTGACGGTGACCGCTCCACAACCCGGCCCCGTGAGCCAGTGGCTCAGCGGCCAAGGGTTTGAGCATGCGGTGCTCGAGCCTGATCATCTCGGCGTGGAAGTGCTCGGCGTTGAGGCCCCGTTCCTGCCTGTGATCGCCGCGGCGCTCAAGGCCTCAGGCTTCGACTACCTGCAATGCCAGGGGGGCTACGACGAGGGCCCCGGTGGCCAGCTGGTGAGCTTCTATCACCTGGTGAAACTGGCTGCCCTGGCCGACCAATCCACGGCCAGCCAGCACCTGCCCGCCGCCGTGAAGCCCGAGGAGGTGCGCCTCAAGGTGTTTCTGCCCCGCACCGGTGACCTCACCATCCCCAGCCTCTACCCGCTGTTCCGCGGTGCCGATTGGCCGGAGCGCGAAACCTTTGACATGTTTGGCATCAACTACGACGGCCATCCGCACCCCAAGCGGCTGCTGATGCCGGAGGACTGGAAGGGCTTCCCGCTGCGCAAGGACTACGTGCAGCCCGACTTCTACGAACTGCAGGACGCCTACTGAGCTTTCGAGCGTCGCTGCCGTTTGTAGAAGCGCATCACCGCCAGGGCCACACTGCGGGGGTCGTGCCGCAGGGTGCCCGTGGGCCGTGCCCCCTGCAGGGGCGCCAGGGTGACGTCGTAGCCCTGGCTGCGCAGCCGCCGGTGATCACAGGCCACCGGCTCCGCCCCCCGCTGGCGGTAGTGGGCCACCAGGGGGGTGTCGCCCAAGTCCTCCTGGGCCAGCACCGCTGAGAACAGCTTTTGCTGCACCCCCAGGCTGGCCAATTGCGCTTCGATCGCCCGCAGGTGGCCCTCCACATCCAGCCCGTCGGTTTCGCCGGGTTGGGTCATCAGGTTGCAGATGTAGAGCCGCGGCGCCTTGCTGCGGGCGATCGCATTCACCAGTTCCGGCACCAGCAGGTTGGGCAGCAGTGAGGTGTACAGGCTGCCGGGCCCGAGCACGATCAGGTCGGCGTTGGCGATCGCTTCGATCGCCTTGGGCAGGGCCGGGGGACGTTCGGGGGTGCAGCCAAGGCGCACGATCGGGCTGGGGGCATTGCCGATCTGGGATTCGCCTTCAATGCGGCGGCCGTCCTCCAGTTCGGCCCACAGGCGCACATCGGCATTGGTGGCCGGCACCACGGTGCCCTGCACCGCCAGCACGCGGCTGCTGGCGGTGCAGGGCACCGT
>RHBP01000252.1 GCA_010030955.1 Synechococcaceae bacterium WBB_10_009
CCCCGCCACCACAGCGGCTCGTGGCCATCGGTGCCGGCGAAACCGATGTGGCCAGCGTGGCCGAGCTCAACCCGGCACTGACCCGGCAACGGCGCCAACGGCGCATGGCCACCTGGCTGATCCCCTTCGGCTTCTTCGCCGGCCTCACCTTCACCTTCATCACCGACCTGGACACCTTCGCCTTCGCCGGCCCGATCGGCTCGCACCTGATCGGCGGGCTGCTGGGGTTGGGCTCCGGCTGGATGGGCAGCTTTGCCGCCGCGGCCAGCGTCAGCGCCGAGGGCGACGATCGCGTGCGGGCCCTGCGCAACCGCCTCGAGGAGGGCAACTGGCTGCTGCTGGTGGAGAGCGCCAGCGGCGTGGAGATCCCCTGGACGCGGCTGCAGGACGCCAAACCCAAGGCGGTGGTACGCCTCAGCGAGAGCTGAGCGCCGCGATGCTGCCCCGGGATTCCCTGCTGGAGGGCTGCCCAGAGCCCGCGCCACTGGCCGCATTGATCGACCTGGCGGAGCAGGCGCTGCGCACTTGGGAACCGGTGTGGAGCGGATTCCTCGCCGCCGACCTGCTGGAGCTGGCCCAGCGGCGGCTGGGGGACCTGGCGGAACTGCAGCTCGACGCCTGGGGCGGCTGGCCCCAGGCGGAGCGGCAACGGCTGCTGCTGCGCCGCCGCGAACTGGCCAGCGCTGAGGCACCCGGCCAGGGCCCGTTGCCACCGCTGGGGGGGCTGCTGGTGAGCGGCAACTTTCTGTTCGATCCCGCCGACCCCAACGACATGCGCGCCGGCCTCGAGGCGGCGGGGTTGCGGCCGGCCGACCTCGGGGACCTCTGGCTGCGGGGCGACCGGGGCGCCCAGGCGGTGATCACGGTGGAGGCCAGCGCCCGCTGCGCCGGGCTCGCGGCCCTGGTGCGCACGGTGCCCGTGGAGCTGCAGCCGGTGCCCCTGGATCAACTGCAGTGGCCCGCCAGCCGCACACCCCGCCTGCTGACCACCGTGGAGGCCTCCCTGCGGCTGGATGCGGTGGCCTCGGCGAAGCCGGGCTCGTCCGACCACAGTTCGCAGCCGATGACGCGGAAACGCGGCTCGAGCGTCGCCGGATCGATGCGCACGCGCTCGATCGCACCGGGCTGAAGGTGGACGACGTGCAGCACTACATCTGCCACCAGTCCAACCTGCGGATCATCGAGAGCGCGGTGGAGAAGCTGAAGCTGCCGCCGGAGCGCGTGTACGTGAACATCGACCGCTACGGGAACACCAGCGCGGCGAGCATCCCGATCTGCCTCGACGAGCTGAGCGAGGCCGGCCGGATCGAGCCGGGCAAGCCCATCATCCTGGTCGCCTTCGGCGCCGGCGTGACGTGGGCGTCGTGCGTGTGGAACACCTGACGAAAGGAGCGTGCATCGTGACCGCCGGATACGTCTTCCTCTGCCCCGGGCAGGGCGCGCAGGTCGTCGGCATGGGCAAGGCCTGGATCGAGTCCAGCGCCGCCGCCGCGAACATCTTCCGCACCGCAGACGAGGTGACCAGCCTGGGCGCCCGCCGCCTGAGCGAGTTCTGCCTCGACGGCCCGCAGGAGGAGCTCAACCGCACCGACGTGAGCCAGCCGGCGCTGTTCACCTGCGGCATCGCCTCGCACGCGGCGCTCGTCGACCGCCACCCCGGCATCGTCACGGCGGCCGCCAACGGCCTGTCGCTCGGCGAGTACACGGCCCTCTGCATCGCGGGTGCGTTCGGCTTCGCCGACGGCCTGCGCCTGGTCGC
>RHBP01000253.1 GCA_010030955.1 Synechococcaceae bacterium WBB_10_009
CCCTCAGGGGTGGGCAAAAGCAGCTTGATCAATGCCCTGCTGCCCCAATTGGCGCTGCAGCCGGCCGGACACGGCACTCACCCGCAGCGCCAGCTCGGGCAGCAGGGCATTGATCAGGCTGCTTTTGCCCACCCCTGAGGGCCCACACAGCACGGCGATGCCGGGCTCACGGAGCCGCTGCCGCAGCTCGGCCATGCCGGTGCCCTCCCGGGCCGACACCAGCAGCGGCCCATAGCCCCAGCCCCGCAGCCGCTCCGCCCAGGCCCGGGCCGCGGCCGGCTCCAGCAGGTCCACCTTGGTGAGCACCAGCTCCACCGCCACGCCGGTGCGCTCCGCCGTGAGCAGAAAGCGGGTGAGCTGCAGCGGATCCAGGGGGGGCTGATCCAGCGCCACCGCCACCACCACCCGGGTGCAATTGGCCACCGCCGGCCGCTCCAGCAGGCTCTGGCGCGGCTCCAGGGCGGCCACGGCCCCGCGGGCGGCGGGCCAATCGATGCCATCCACCTGCACCCGATCCCCGGCGCAGATCTGCTGGCCGGTTTTGCCCAGGCGGGTGCGGCGCACGCACAGCAACTGCTGCACCCCCCTGGGGCCGGGCTGGTCGAGCTGCACCCGGCAGTAGTTGGCCTCGAGGGCCATCACCCGGGCCCAGGCCAACTCCGCCACCTCAGGCACCGCGGCAGATCAACAGGCGCACACCGGCGGCTGCATTCGGCTCAGCGTGCTCCACCCGGTGGCCCGCCTCCCGCAGCCCGGCCGCCACCATCTGCTCCGGTTCACCGGCGTCGAGATCCACCTGCAGCCAGTCGCCGGGGGCGAGGGTTTCGAGGGCCAGCTTGCTGCGGATGAAGTTGAGCGGGCAGGGGGTGCCCCGCAGGTCGAGGCAGCGGCTGGGCTGGGCCGCGGCGCCGCTCACCCGAACAGGCCGCCGAACAGGCCGCTCTTGTGGGGGTGCTTCTGGCCGCGGGCGCTGTGGTGGCCGGCCAACTGCTGCAGCAGCTCGCGCTCTTCGGCGTTGGTCTTGGTGGGCAGCTGCACCTTGAGGCTGATCAGGTGGTTGCCCCGGGCCACGGGGTTGCCCAGCTTGGGCACCCCTTTGCCGCTGAGGGTGAGCACCGCACCGGGCTGGGTGCCGGCGGGAATCTCCAGCGGGGCGGGGCCGTCCACCGTGTCCACCTCGATGGTGTCGCCGAGGATCGCCTGGAGGTAGTTCACCGCCACCTCCGACTGGATGTTGATGCCATCGCGCCGCAGGCTCGGGTGCGACTGCACGGTGAGGAACACATACAGATCGCCGGCGGGGCCGCCGCGCTGGCCGGCGTTGCCCTCGTTGGACACCCGCAGCCGGGTGCCCGTATCCACCCCGGCGGGGATGTTGATGCGCAGTTTTTTGCGCACCTGCTGCAACCCCTGGCCGCCGCAGGCGGTGCAGGGGTCGGCGATCACCTGGCCGCTGCCTTCGCAGGTGGGGCAGGGGGCCACCTGGGTGAAGCTGCCGAAGGGGGTGCGGGTGGCCCGGCGCACCTGGCCGGCGCCGCCGCAGGTGCCGCAGGTGGTGGGGCCGCTGCTGCCCTTGGCGCCGGAGCCGTTGCAGGTGCTGCAGGTTTCCAGGTGGCGGATCTGGATCTCCTTCTCCTGGCCAAACACCGCCTCGCTGAAGCTGATGGTGAGGTCGAAACGCAGGTCGTCGCCTTGCCGCGGCCCCCGGCGGCGAGTTGGTGGCCGATCCGGAGCGCAGCGAGCTGGCCGACTTCGCCCG
>RHBP01000254.1 GCA_010030955.1 Synechococcaceae bacterium WBB_10_009
TGGTGCTGGTGGACGACGGCAGCCGCGACGACGGGCTGGCTGTGGCCAAACAGGAGCTACAACGGCGGCCCGGCCTGCAGGCCACGTTGCTCAGCCTGTCACGCAATTTCGGCAAAGAAGCAGCCCTCACCGCTGGCCTGGAGGCCGCCCGGGGGGATGTGGTGGTGCCGCTCGACGCAGACCTTCAGGATCCACCGGAGCTCATCGAGCCCATGCTCGAGCAATGGCGGCAGGGGTTCGATGTGGTGTACGCGGTGCGCCGCCGCCGTGCCGGTGATCACCCCCACCAAACGGCTCACCGCCTTTGGCTTCTACCGGTTGATGGGTCGGCTGAGCAGCACCGCCATCCCCGCCGACACCGGCGACTTCCGCCTGATGGACCGCTGCGTGGTGGAGGCCCTGGCCCAGCTGCCGGAGCGCAGCCGCTTCATGAAGGGGCTGTTCGCCTGGGTGGGCTTCCGCCAGACGGCCATTCACTACGACCGCGACGCCCGCCAAGGGGGATCCAGCGGTTGGACCTACTGGAAGCTCTGGAACTTTGCCCTTGACGGCATCACCTCCTTCAGCAGGGTGCCCCTGCAGGTGCTCAGCGGCGGCGGGCTGTGCATCGCAGGCCTGGCCCTGCTCTATGGCGCCTGGATGGTGCTGCGCACGCTGGTATTCGGCATCGATCTGCCGGGCTACGCCTCGCTGATGACCGCTGTGCTGTTCCTGGGGGGCCTGCAACTGCTGGGGCTGGGGGTGCTGGGGGAATACCTGGGCCGGGTGTTTGAGGAGGTGAAACGCCGGCCGCTTTATCTGGTGCGGGAGCGCTGGCGGCAGGGCAACGGGCTCGACCCCGCCTCAACCCACCGCTGAGAGGATCTCCACCAGCGCCGCGTGGGTGGCGGCCGCGGTGCGCTCCCAGCTGAACTGAGCCGCCCGCTGCAGGCCCCGTTGGCGCAGCTGCTGCCGCAGGCTGGGCTGCTCCACCAGATCCCGCAGGGCCGCCGCCAGCGCTGCGGTGTTGGCCGGATCCACCAATAAAGCCGCATCCCCCGCCGCCTCCTCGGTGCCGGAGCCGTAACTCGTGAGCACCGGGGTGCCGCAGGCCATGGCCTCCAACACCGGCAGGCCGAAGCCCTCCCAGAGGCTGGGATACACCAGGGCCAGCGCCCCTTGGTAGAGCTGCACCAGGGTTTCGGAGGGGGCGTAGGGCAGCAGCTGCACGCGGGCCTCCAGCCCCCGTTCACGCACGCGGGCCTCCAGGCGAGGGGTTTCAGTGGGATGGGGCTTGCCCGCCAACACCAACTGCAGGTCGGGGTGCTGGGGGGCCAACGCCGCAAACGCCTCGATCAGGCGGGGCAGGTTTTTGTGGGGGTAGGCCTGACCCACGTGCAGCAGGTAGGGGCGTTTGGAAGGCAAACCACTGGCCCCAGCAGCGGGGCGAAAGCTGGCGGCGTCGTAGCCCAGGGGGATCACGCTGATGCGCTGCTCTGGCACACCAGCCCAGCGCTCGATCTCCTGGGCGGTGAAGGCGGAGTTGGTGAGGATGCGGCGGCACTGACGCAACAGCGGTGGCACCCAAGCGCGGAAGTACAGCGACTGCAACGAGCGCTCGGGGTGGCTGATGGGCCGCAGGTCGTGCACCATCACCACCTGGGGGATGGCCTGACGCCCGAGGTAGCCCTCAGGGGCGGGGGTGAAGATCAACGAGGCGCGGTGCTGGCGCGCCAGCTCCGACAACCGAAGCTGGCTCCACGCCAAGCGCC
>RHBP01000255.1 GCA_010030955.1 Synechococcaceae bacterium WBB_10_009
ATCCATGGCCGGACCGCTGGCTACGGTGCCGCCATGGCCAGCCCATCCCCGCTCAGCGCCCGTGAGCTCAAAGCCCGCCTGGAGGCCGGCGAGCCGCTGCAACTGGTGGATGTGCGCGAACCACTGGAACTGGAGCTGGCCCGGCTGGCGCAGCCGGTGATTCACCTGCCCCTGGGCAGCTCCCAGGACTGGATCGATCGGCTGCCCGCCCTGCTCAACCCCGAGCAGCCCGTGGTGGTGCTGTGCCACGCCGGCGTGCGCAGCTGGCAGTTCGGCTGTTGGCTGATGGAGGCCCAGGGCTATGGGCAGGTGTGGAACCTGCAGGGGGGCATCGACGCCTGGAGCGTGGAGGTGGACCCCGCGGTTCCCCGTTACTGATGCCTTCCCGCCACTGACGGCTCCCCCTACGATCGCGGCACCATTCCGCACCGCAGACCGTGCAGCTGCTGCCGCGCCGGCAACAGGAAGTGCTGCAGGCCACGGTGCGCCATTACGTGGACACCACCGAGCCGGTGGGCAGCAAGACCCTGGTGCAGCGCTTCGGCCTCGACGCCAGCCCCGCCACCGTGCGCTCCGCCATGGGGGCCCTGGAGCAGCGGGGGCTGCTGACCCAGCCCCACACCTCCGCCGGCCGCATCCCCAGCCAACGGGGCTACCGCCACTACGTGGACTGCCTGCTGCCGGCACCGGGGGCGGCGGTGGGCCAGCTGGAGCGGGAATTGATGGGGCTGAGCCTGCAGTGGGCCGCCCTGGATGACCTGCTGTTGCAGCTGGCCCGGCGCCTCGCCGATCTCACCGGGCTGCTCAGCCTGATCACCCGCCCCCAGCGCCGCAACCCGCGGCTTCAGGCGCTGCGGCTGGTGCCCAGCGGCGAGCGGCTGCTGGTGTTTCTGGTGGAGGAGGGCGCCTGCGCCAGCAACCTCAACCTGCGGCTGCCGGCCGCTGCCCACGACCAACTGGCGGCCCTGGAACGGTGGGCCTGCGACCAGCTGAGCCGCGGTGAACTGCAGTGGCACACCTTGCCCAGCCAACTCAAGCTGAGCGGCGCAGTGCTGCGGCAGGGGCTCCACAGCCACGGCCAAAGCCCGCCCAGCTCCCCCCAGGCGGCCCTCACCATGGGGCTGGGGGGGCTGCTGTTGCAGCCGGAATTCCAGCGCAGCGACAGCCTGCGTCCGCTGTTGCAACTGGTGGAAGAGCAACCGGGCCAGGTGCTGCTCAGCGAGCAGGCCGGCGGCCTCGGCGGCGTGTGGATCGGCAACGAACACCCCCACCCGGCCCTGGGGCCCTGCGCCGTGGTGCAGGCCAGCTACGGGGCAGGGACCCATGGCCTGGGGCATGTGGCCCTGATCGGCCCGATGCGCATGGCCTATGCCACCGCCCGCTCCGCCGTGCAGGCCGTGGCCCGCACCCTGGAGCGGCTGCTGGGCTGAGCTCAGGCGCCGAGGGCGTCCCCCAGGCGATCGGCCACGGTGTTGACGTCCTTGTCGCCGCGGCCGGAGAGGTTCACCACCACCTCGGTGCCGGGGGCCAGGGTGGGGCAGAGCTTGTCGAGCCAGGCGAAGGCATGGGCCGTCTCCAGGGCCGGGATGATGCCCTCCAGGCGGCAGAGCAGCTGCAGGGCATCAAGGGCCTCGGCGTCGGTGACGGCGCCGTACTCGGCCCGGCCGATGGTCTTGAGGTAGCTGTGCTCCGGGCCCACGCCGGGGTAATCGAGGCCAGCGCTGATCGAGTGGGCCTCCTGCACCTGGCC
>RHBP01000256.1 GCA_010030955.1 Synechococcaceae bacterium WBB_10_009
ACCAACGAGCACGTGGCTACGCCGAGCGCTGTGAGCAGGTGCTCGATCTGCTCGAGCACCTGCTCACAGCGCTCGGCGTAGCCACGTGCTCGTTGGTAGAGATCGGCCATGGCTTCGACCGGCAGGTCGCTCGACTGCAGCTGGGCCAGGGCCAGCTCCAGGGCGGTGTGGGCCTCGCTGTAGCTCAGCTCCTGGGGCAGGGTGGCCTCGCCCTTGCTGCGGCTGGCTGAACGGCGGCTGGGACCGGCAGGCGTCATGGTCCTGGTGTGACGGTGGTGATCCGGGTGTCGAGGACGCCATCGGTCAGCTGCACACGCACCACATCACCCGGCTTGGTCTGGTTCACGCTAGTGACCAGCTCTCCAGCGCTGTTGTGCAGCAGCACAAAACCCCTGGCCAGCCAGTGCTGGGGCGACAGGGCTTCCAGCAGACGCCGCCGGTGCTGCAGGTCTGCCCGTCGGCGTTCGATCAGTCTGCTGGGGTGCAGCTCGGCGAGCTGCCGTTTGAGCTGCTGCACGGCCCGTTGCTCAGCGCTCAGCCGCCAGCGCAGTTGCTCGCCGAGGTGGCGCCGCAATCGCGCCAGGGTGTCGCGACCGCTGAGCCGGTCGGGCAGCAGGGCCACCATCGCCGCGGTGGGGGTGGCGGCGCGCCGGTCGGCCACCAGATCAGCCACGGTGGTGTCATCTTCATGGCCCAGACCGCTCACCACCGGCACCGCACAGAACGCCACTGCCCGTGCGACGGCTTCGGAATCAAACACGGCCAGGTCCTCACGGCTGCCTCCTCCCCGGGCCAGCA
The DNA here is from genome assembly GCA_010030955.1 of Synechococcaceae bacterium WBB_10_009. GTDB lineage: Bacteria > Cyanobacteriota > Cyanobacteriia > PCC-6307 > Cyanobiaceae > Vulcanococcus. The sequence continues at coordinate 799 of RHBP01000256.1, forward strand.
CCACCGCTTCGATGCCCCAGCCCTGAGCCCGCTGCGACACCGCTGTGAGGGCCGCCACGATGGCGCCTTCAACGGGTCCCTGCACGGGGATCGGCACCACCAGCACGGCGGTGGCCGGCCAGCGTTCGGCGGCGGTGCGCAGCAGGTCGGCCAGGGCCGAACTGGGCACGCTGGTGAGCACGGCGATGCGGCCGGGAGCCTGGGGCAGAGGCCGTTTGCGGGCTGGATCCAGCAGCCCCTCGTCGGCGAGGCGGCGGCTCACCTGCTCGAACTGGCGCAGCACGGTGCTGAGGCTGGGTCTCACGTCCAGCACCTGAACTGACAGGCTGGCCCGGTTCACCCAGAAGTTGAGTTTTCCGACGACCACCACGCCATCGCCATCGCGGGGCTCATGGCTGAGCCTGGCCCGCTGCGACGCCCAGACCACGGCTCCGATCGTGGACTCGCCGTCGCTGAGGGTCATCCACAGATGGCCCTTCTTGAGCTGCGGTTTGATGACGGTCGCATCGAGCAGAAAGCGCGGTGCGAAACCACGCTCCAGCAGGTTTCCGACGGCCTGGTTGAGCTCGCTGATGCTGTAGCGGGGAATCGGCGCTGAGGTCACGGCCGCCGGTTCAGGCCTTGAGCTGGCGATAGCAGAACCACCAGTACAGACTGACCAGCCCACCCACCACAGCCACCAGCTGACCGGCGGGATGGTCGATGCGCACCAGGCCGATGCAGGTGATCGCCAGGGCGCTGCTCAGCAGACGGGCGCCATCGCGGCGGTTGTGAACATAGAAACGGGCCAATGGGCAGGCAGGGCTGGATGCCCGAACGCTGGTTCAACCATTAAAGGTCTGCTGCACCGTAAGGTCCGCAGCAACGCCGCCAGCCCGATGGCCACCCCTCGCCAGCGTCTGCAGCAGCAACTGGCAGCGCCCCTGCCGGCCGATCCGCAACTGGTGCTG
>RHBP01000257.1 GCA_010030955.1 Synechococcaceae bacterium WBB_10_009
GGGGTGCCGTGCTGGCCAGCGATGGGTTTTTCCCATTTGACGACACCGTGCGTCTGGCGGCCCGCTCGGGCATCACGGCGGTGATTCAGCCGGGCGGCAGCGTGCGCGATGCCGATTCGATCGCCGCCTGCGATGAGCTGGGCCTGGCGATGCTGGTGACCGGCCGGCGCCATTTCCTGCACTGAGGTTGGGCGCCGAAACGGGGCGGCCCGGGGCTGTAGCTTCGCTGCCAAGCTCTCGCCCCAGGCCCGCTCCCCATGCCGGAAGCCCTCGCCTTCAACCTCAACTTCCTGCATCCGCTGGCGATGTGGGCCCTGCTGGCCCTCACCGGCTATGCACTGTTTCTGGGCATCAAGGCCAAGAAAACCCGCACCGCTGACGCCGAAACCCGCAAGCAGCTGATCAAGGGGCAATTCGCCAAACGCCACTACCTGTTTGGCAGCGCCGTGCTGGCGGTGATGGTGCTGGGCACCTTCGGGGGCATGGCCGTGACCTACGTGAACAACGGCAAGTTGTTCGTGGGGCCCCACCTGCTGGTGGGCATCGCCATGACCACCATGCTGGTGCTGGCCGCCGCCCTCTCGCCGCTGATGCAGCAGGGCAACCTGATCGCCCGCAAGCTGCACGTGGGCCTGAACATGGGGGTGTTCACCCTGTTTCTCTGGCAGGCCGTCACCGGCATGCAGATCGTGAACAAGATCTGGGAGAACCGCCCCGCTTAGGGCTGGCGTCCTTCAGAACTGGGCTCGCGTGCGCGGCGGGCAGTCCAGCCCGTGGGTGGCGTGGAAGTCTTCCTGCACCTTCCAGGTGAGGCGCCGGGAGATCTGGCGCACGATCTGGCGCAGCAGGTGGTCGCCGCTGGTTTGCACCAGCGATTCCGGCAGCAGCCCAATCACCGCCGGCAGGCGGATCCACACGCTGAGATCCAGCTCCCAGCGCACGTCGGTGTGGGGGGCGTCAGCGTCCTGCTCCTCCAGCCGCAGGGCGGCGTTGAACTCCACGTCGTAGAGGTCGCGCAGGCCCGGCTCAAACAGCTCCGGCGGCACCGTGCAGATGCCGTACACGCCGCGGCTCTGGGGCAGCAGCTCCAGGCCGATGGTGGGCTCCACCTCAAAGCCGAAGTTGCCGAAGCGCCCCAGGGTGAGCACATAGCCGTTGCGCCCCAGGGGCTGCACCTGCATCGGGGCGGCGCAGCGGCGGAACCAGCCCTCGTGGTGGTCGAGGTAATGCCCCACGGTGCTGGCCGGCGCCCGCATCTCCATCAGGTCGGCGAAGTGGCTGGTGTAGCAGCGCACCCGGTCGTCCTCGCTGTGGCGCAGGGATTGCGTGGTGGTTCGGGGGTCAGACACCGATGACAGCAATGCGGCCTGTGCTCCCGACAACGATCAACACTTCGCGTGAACCAATGTAAAGCCGAGCCCCGGGGGATCTCTGCAGCCGCTGTGACAGCGGCCTCAGGCGTCGGCCAGGTCGATCAGGCGGCCGATCACATCCTCCACCACCCGGTCGGGGGTGGAGGCGCCGGAGGTGATGCCCACCTTCAGCGGCCCCTCCGGCAGGAAGGGCTCCACCAACTCCAGGTCGCCCCCCAGCGGTTTGTGCTGGATGCGGTTGCCGGGGCCGATGCGCTCGGGGGTGTCGATGTGGAAGGAGCGGATGCCGCGGCTCACGGCAATCTCCTGCAGGTGGGTGGTGTTGGAGGAGTTGTAGCCCCCGATCACCACCATCAGATCGAGGGGTTCGTC
>RHBP01000258.1 GCA_010030955.1 Synechococcaceae bacterium WBB_10_009
TTCGGCATCGATCTGCCGGGCTACGCCTCGCTGATGACCGCTGTGCTGTTCCTGGGGGGCCTGCAACTGCTGGGGCTGGGGGTGCTGGGGGAGTACCTGGGCCGGGTCTTTGAGGAGGTGAAGCGGCGGCCGCTGTATCTGGTGCGGGAGCGCTGGCAGCAGAACGCTGCGGCCAACAGCTCCTCAAGCCAGGGCTGACAGGATCTCCCCCAAGGCATCCCGCGTGGCCTGGGCTGTGCGCTCCCAGCTGAACAGGCGCACCCGTTCCAATCCCTTGTGGAGGAGCTCCTGGCGCAGCTGTGGCTGCCGCACAAGATCGCGGAGCGCCGCAGCCAGCGCCGCCTGATCCCAGGGGTCCACCAGCAACGCGGCATCCCCAGCCACCTCCTCGGTGCCGGAGCCCAGGCTGGTGAGCACGGGCGTTCCAGCCGCCATGGCCTCCAGCACCGGCAACCCGAATCCTTCCCACAGGCTGGGATACACAAACGCCAGGGCCCCAGCCAGCAACTCCGGCAACTCGCCCGCGGGCACATAGGGCCGGAACTGCACACGCTCCTGCAACCCCAGCCCCCGCACCATGGTCTGCAGGCGCGGGGTTTCGCTGGGATGGGGTTTACCGGCCAGCACCAACTGCAGCTCGGGTTCGGCGTTGGCGATTGCCGCGAAGGCTTCGATTAAGCGGCCGACGTTCTTGTGGGGATAGGCCTGGCCCACGTGCAGCAAATAGGGGCGACCCTGAAGCTCCGGTGACCCAAGGGCCTTAGGACGAAACCGCTCGGTATCCACCCCCAGGGGAATCACCGAGATGCGCTCGGACGACACACCGGTGATGCGTTGAATTTCGCCGGCCGTGAACGCTGAATTGGTGACGATGTGGCGGCACTGGCGCAACAGCGGCGGCACCCACCCTCGGAAATACAGGCTTTGCAGCGAACGATCGGGATGGCTGATGGGCCGCAGGTCATGCACCATCACCACCTGAGGAATGATCTGGCGACCGAGGTAACCCTCAGGCGCCGGCGTGAAGATCAGCGAGGCGCCGCTCTGGCGGGCCAGCTGCGGCAGCCGCAGCTGGCTCCACGCCAAGCGCCGCAACCGTTGGCGAGCGGTGCCCTGCTCACCGCCGGAGATCAACACATGGGGGAATGCCTGCAAGGCCGGCAACACCGCATTCGCGTAGATGCCAATGCCCGTGGGTTGCCGCAGAACAGGCCGGTAGTTGAGCAGCAGCGTCATCAGGCCAGGCCGATCAGCCGCCGCCGGCCGTACTTGGCCCAGTTCAGGGCCCAGCAGGCGGCCGCCACGGGGGCACCCACAACCCGGCGCTGGGCCTGAAAGGTTTCGGCGTACACCTGGCCGATTCGCGTGTGGCTCACCCCCGCCTGCACCACCTGGAGAATCGAGTCACTGCTGTGCACGCTGCGCAGATCAGCCGGCATGCGCAGGAACCAGTCGTAGTCGCCGCAGATCCGGAAGCGGGCATCGAAGGGGCCAAAGCGTTCAAACAAGTCACGCCGCGCTAACAGGCCGGGATGGGCAATGGTCATCGACTGGCGCATCCGCCGCCAGGTCCAACCGGAACCCCAATGCCGCAAGAAACGGCCATCGGGGGCGTAATAGGCATTGCGCGCCGTGATCAGATCTGCCCCGGTGGCGGTGAGGGCCGCAATCCGCTCCAGGCTGTGGGCATCCACAAAGGTGTCATCGGCACCGATGAAGCTCAGGTAGCGGCCCTGGGCCAGGC
>RHBP01000259.1 GCA_010030955.1 Synechococcaceae bacterium WBB_10_009
CATCACCACGGTGTTGATCAGGCCCAGCAGGGCCACCAGCGCGATGGCCGTGATCACCAGCTCCCCCCGGCGCCCCAGCAACAGCGCGGCAGCATCGGCGGCGGGAAGGATCGATTGCGCTAGCACCCCAAGCGGCAACACGTGCAGGAGGGCACCGTTGATCAGCAGGTACAACGCCAGCACCGTCACCACCCCGCCGATCAGCGAGCGCGGCAGATCCTGGGCGGGGTGTTCGAATTCCTCCGCGAAGTACACCGGCGAGGCCCAGCCATCGAAGGTGCTGATCACGCCCTGCAGCGCCAGCACAATCGGCACCACAAGGCTGGTGTCTGGGGCAATCAGCTCCCTGGGCCCCTCCATCGGATCTGCCTGGGGCAGCAGAAAACAGCCCACCACCAGGGCGATGAAGGCCAGGGCTTTGGCCAGGCTCAGCAGTTCCTGGCTGGTGCCTCCCGCCCGCACACCCAGCAGCTGGATGCCGCTGAACAGCAGCAGGGTGCCGATGGCCGTGAGCTGCGGGTGCAACCCGCTGAGGGGGGCCAAATAATCCCCCAGGGTGGTGGCCACCCAGGCAAGGCCGATGCAGTGGGCCAGCCAGTCGCACCAGCCCACCACCAGGCCGGCGCGTCGCCCAAAGGCGGCATCGGCGTACACGTACCAACCTCCGGCCCGCGGCATGGCGGCAGCCAGCTCGGCGATGCAGCAGGCCCCCAGAAGGGCATAAAGCCCCCCCAGCAACCAGATCAGCAGGATCCAGGGCTCCGAGGGCAGCTGGGCCGCCACAAGCCCAGGCGTGCGCAGGATCCCGGCGCCGATGGTGCCCCCCACCGAGCCGGCCAATCCGAAGGCCAGCCCCAGCACGTTGAGCAGGCGGCCGCCTTCGGGTTTAGCCGGTTGCATCGCTGAGGCCGGCGCTGCGGGCCAGCAACTGCAGCGGATGGGCCACGGTTTGGGGGTGCCCCGAGCGCTGCAGGTGCTTGCGAATCTGAAGGCTGCAGCCGATGTTGGCGCTGGCCACCACCGCGGCACCGGTGTGGGCCAGATCGTTGGCCTTTAGCTCCCCGAGCGCATCCGCCTCCTGCGGTTGCACCAGGTTGTAGATGCCGGCGCTGCCGCAGCACACGCCGGCTTCGCTGGCCTCGCGGATCACCAGATGCGGGATCTGCCGCAACAGAACCCTGGGTTGGGCGCCGATGCCTTGGCCGTGGAGCGCATGGCAAGCATCGTGGTAGGCCACCGGGAGTGGCCTGTCGGCCGTGGCCGGAGTTCCATCAGGATGGCGCAGGGGTGGCGCAGCGGTTGCAGGCCGGCGCTGAAAGCATCGCCCAAGCCGAGCTCCCCCAGAAATTCCTGAACGTCGCGCACCGGGGCGGCGAAGCCGGCGGCAGGGGCGTCGCCGATTGTGGTTTCGAGGATCTGGCCGTACTGCTTGAGGGTGTGTCCGCAGCCCGCCGCCGCCACCAGCACCGCATCGAGGGGGTCGGCACCGGCGGCTTTGCCCGGGCCCACCACGGCCTCGAAGCTGGCGATCAACGCCTGGGCCAGCCGTTGGGTGTGCTCCAGTTCCCCCTGGTGGTGGGTCACGGCGCCGCAGCAGCCCTGGGCCGGGGGGATCACCACCTCCACCCCGTTGGCGCTGAGCACCTGCACCGCCGCGGCGTTGACGGCAGGGTCAAACACCCGTTGCACACAGCCCAGAACCAACCCCACGCGGGCCCTCCGTTCCCCCTGGGCGGGCAC
>RHBP01000260.1 GCA_010030955.1 Synechococcaceae bacterium WBB_10_009
CCACCAACCGCCGCAGGTACAGGCGCTGAAACGCCGCCGTAGCCCCCTGGGGGTTGGGCGCGCGGTTGAAATCGAGGACCGCCGCCCGCCCCCCCGGCCGCAGCACCCGCCGCAACTCCGCCAGCCCTGCAGCTGGATCCGCCAGGTTGCGCAGGCCGTAGGCCATCACCGCCCCGTCGGCCCAGCCCGCCGTCAGGCCGGTGTCGAGGGCATCCCCCTGCTGAAACTCCAACGGCAGCCAGGGCTGGCGCGCCGCCCGCCCACGCGCCTGGCGCAGGGGGGCCGCGGCGGCATCGAGCCCCAGCACCAAACCCGCCGGGCGCACCTTCTGGGCCAACACCAGGGCCAGGTCGCCGGTGCCGCAGCAGAGATCCAACAGCCGCTGGCCAGGCTCGGGCTTCAGCCAGGCGATGGCCTGCCGCTTCCAAAGGCGGTGCAGCCCCAGGCTCAGGGTGTCGTTGAGGCGGTCGTAGCTGGGGGCGATCCGATCGAACAGGTCGCGCACCTGCTCGGGATCACCGGGGCGAATCGCTGCTGGCATCCCAGGGCAGGGAGATGCCATCGAGGCTGACACCCCCGGCGGCGAGCTGGGCTTCGATGCGGTCGGCGCTGGTGAAACTCATCACCATCACGGTGGCCAGGCCCACGGCGGCGCAGCACACCATGCAGCCCGCCAGCATCAGTGAAAACTCCTTGCGGTCGGAGGCGGCCTGCATCAGCTGCAGGGCCCAGGCCACCATCGCCACGACGGCCAACACCATGACCACCGCCAGGGCTGTGGAGTGGGTTTGGAGCAGCGCCGGCACGGCGATTGTGAAGAAGCTGAGACGACTGTAAAGCCGCTTAACAGAGGGTCGCGAGGGGCCGCACCGGCAGGCCACGGCCCAACAGATCCCCCTTGATCTGCTCCACCGTGAGCACGCCGTCGTGCAGCAGGGAGGCCAGCAACGCCGCCGAGGCGTGCCCCCCCGCCGGGCCGGCATCGAGCGCCGCGGCGATGTGGTCGATGCAGCCGGCCCCGCCACTGGCGATCACGGGCACCTCCACCGCATCGGCCACGGCCCGGGTGAGCTCCAGGGCATAGCCCGCCTGGGTGCCGTCGCCATCCATGGAGGTGAGCAGGATTTCCCCGGCCCCGAGGGCCACCACCCGCTGGGCCCAGGCCACCGCATCGAGGCCGGTGTTCTCGCGCCCCCCCTTCACGTACACATCCCAGCCCGGCTGGCCGTTGTCGCGGGCGCGGGCATCGATGGCCACCACGATGCACTGGCAACCGAAGCGCTCGGCCCCCCGGGCCACCAGATCCGGATCGCGCACCGCCGAGGAGTTGAGGCTCACCTTGTCGGCACCGGCGCGCAGCAGCTCGGTGATCCCCTCCACGCTGCTGATGCCGCCCCCCACCGTGAACGGGATGGTCACCGCGTCAGCGGTGCGGCGCACCAGGTCCACCAGGGTGGCGCGGCCCTGGTGGGAGGCGGCGATGTCAAGGAACACCAGCTCATCGGCGCCGGAAGCGCTGTAGCGGCAGGCCAGCTCCACCGGGTCGCCGGCGTCGCGCAGCCCCACGAAGTTCACGCCCTTCACCACACGCCCATCGGCCACATCCAGGCAGGGAATGATCCGTTTGGCGACCATGGCGGCGGGCGGTGGCAGGCAGCGGTGGCAAGGAACGCCAGGGGAGCTGGCGTCTCCGGGGGTTAACCTGACGCCACTTTTTCATCGCGTCGGCCATGACC
>RHBP01000027.1 GCA_010030955.1 Synechococcaceae bacterium WBB_10_009
TGGTTGCGCAGCCGCACCCTGCCGCCGTTCAGCTCCCAGCGCCTGGAGCCGGCCCTGCCGGCGGCACGGGCCCTGGCCCGCTCCCAGGCGGCCTCCCACCTGGCGGGCTGGATCGGCCCTGCAGCCCCATCGCCCGGCTGATCAGGTTGTCGGCCGTGCCGGCGTACACCGCCTCCGCCTCCTCGGCGCTGCGGCCCACGCAGGTCATGCCCAGCTTGCCGAATTCCGACAGGCAGCCCAGCAGGTGAAACACGCTGCCCCGCAGACGGGCGGGGTCGTAGTGCAGGTCGGCATCGGCCACGATGTCGATCAGATCGGCGGGCAGCAGGCCCCGCAGGTCGGGGTGGGTGAGGTTGTCGGTGGCGCGGTAGTGCAGCGGTTGGCCGGTGGGGGCCAGGAACAGGCCGGAGTCGGGATCGAGGTGGCCGGTGGTGATCGCCCGCAGCGCCATGGTGGGGTGGGTGGTGCCCCCCTGGCGCAGGTTCACCTCGATGGCCTGCAGGTCCCAGTCGCCATCGATGCGGCGGGCGATGAAATCCACCGCGTAGCGCTCCAGGGCCCCCTCCGCCGCCAGGGCTTCGCCGATGGCCTGGCCATGGCGCATCAGGCTGAGCCGATAGGCGGCATCGGCGGGCATGCAGCAGCCCAGGTAGGTCTGCCCGCTGGGGCCGCCCAGGATCTGCTCATGGGTGGAGAGCAGCTCCACGCGGCCGCCCGGGTGGATGGTGCCCTGCACGCTGGGGGAGCTGAGGGCCTCACCACCCTCCAGCCAGGCCTCCACCAGGGCCCCCTGTGACGCCAGCAGCTCCCGCCAGCTGGCGGCCGGCATCGGCAGGGTCTCCAGGGCCTGGCGCAGGCAACGGCGCCGTTCGGCAGCGCTGCGCTCCGCCAGCTGCAGCGGTTCGAGCTCCAACGGCGCATTGCCCTCGCCGCTGATGCCCTCGTTGAGCTTCACCACGCAGCGCCGCAGGTGCGGGTGGGCTTCCCACAGGTCGGCGGTGGCCTCGCTGAGGTCGTCGAGGTTGGTGGCCAGGCCGCTGCCGGGGGGGTGGGGCACGCCGCAGCGGGCGAACAGGGCACGGCTGCCCGCCTTGCTGCCCCAGTGGCCCAGGGCCGGATCGGTGCCCAGCAGCGGCACCTGCAGCCGCTCGGAGAGCTGCTTTTCGAGCTCCGTCACCACGAAGCAGCTGATGAAACTGCGGCCGGGGCGCAGCAGGTCGCCGATGCGCCCCAGCAAGGCGGGCCGCTCCAGCAGCTTTTCGGTGAGCGGGCGGTTGGAGGCGTCGTCGGTGTCGAACAGGTGCAGCCGCCGGCGGGCATGGGAGGTGGGCACGCCGGGCAGCAGCTCCAGCACCGCATCCACCACCAGCTCCGGCAGCAACTTGCTGGTGACGTACACCGCCCGAACGCCGGGATCCCGGAGCCGTATCAGCGAAAACAGCTGCCGCTCCTCGTAGTGGTGGGCGCCGGTGACCAGCGCCATCAGCGCCCGGTCCATGCTCAGCGATGGCACCACCAGCACGTCGAACTGGCCGCCATCGCCGCTGTGCTCGCAGCCCCAGCCGGGCTGGAGCTGCTGCTGAAGCTCGCGGAAGCTGAGGGTCATGCTCGCGGGGCGGGGGTCAGAAGTTGAGGTCGATGCGCAGGCCCGCCGCCAGGATGCCCGGCACCGGCTGGTCGGCGCCGCTGGGGTTGAAAATCCACTGCACGGTGGGCTGCAGCTGCAGCGATTCGTTGATCATCACGCGGTAGCCCAGTTCCGCCATGCCCTCGTAGGAGCTGGTGAGGAAGGGCGGGGCTTCGCTGCTGAGGCCGCCGCGGCCGATGCCCAGCACCAGCAGGTCGAGGGGCCGCTGGCGCACCACCCCCTGCACCACCATGCCGCCGCCCACGAAGGTGGGGGCGAAGTCCACCGTGCGGTTGGGGCTGTAGGCCCCCCCGAACCACACGCGCTCATCCAGGCCAATCGGCAGGCCGCTGCGCAGGGTCACGCTTCCATACACCCCCTCGCCCGTGTTGTTGTCGGTGCTGGTGATGCCCCCCACCCGCACCAGACCACCGGGCAGTTGGTTGGTCACGGTGGTGGGGCGTTCGCACCGGGGGTGGCTGCGCACCAGGCCGTAGGTCTCACGGCACACCTTCATCGGCAGCTTGGGGTCCGGCGCCAGCCATGCGCCGGTGTAGTCGATCTGGAGCACCTGGGCGGTGCCGTAGATCCCATCCGCGAGGGCGGGATCCGCCCCCAGGGCCTGGGACACCGCAAAGGTGGACCCGATGTCGTAGATGCCATAGCGGATCTTGAACGCATCGCTGGGTCGCAGCGTCACCACCCCCCCCGGGGAGGCATAGGGGTTGATGGGTAGATCGGTGTTGACGATGTTGAGCGTGTTGTTGAGCGAGGCATGCACGTAGAGGTTGAGGATCGGAACCTGGATGAAATCGGGGTTCATCGCCAGGATTCCCGCCTTGAGCCCCAGCCAGCCAGCGCCGGGGTCGCGCTCCAGGCTCGCTTCGCTGAGCCAGAAGCCCGGCGGATAGGCCACCTGCTGCAGCGGAAACACCGCTCCGATGTCGCTGTTGAAGAGCTGATTGCCGGTGGTGTGGCCGATGTTGACGTTCACCCCCCAGTGGTCCAGCTCCCGCCATTGCTGCTGGTCGCGGCTGAGGCCCGTGCTGAGGGCGAGGTCGATGGAGCTCTGCTGCACCCACGCCCCCGTGGCGGTCAGTCCGCCCACCGGGTTGAACAGGGGCTCACCGCTGAAGGCCACCTGCAGATTCATCCAATCCGGCAGCTTCAGGGCCGATTGCAGCGTGAACGGCGTTGCATCCGCCCGGGCGGCCAACGGGGGCAGGGCCGGCAGCAGCCCCAGCAGGGCCAGGGCCAGCGCGAGGGGCCGTGGTTGAGCCGGGCGGCGCCGGCGGCGACCCTGGGCCATGTGCGTTACCAGGGTGCGGGCGGCCCCAGGATCTCCGCTTCGCCTCCAACTGGCAAGCACACTCCCCCGCGGGGGCTCAGGCGGGCTGGATGTCGTCGAGCACCTGGCCGCTGATGCACACCGTGCGCGTGGGCCGCTGTTCGCGGCGGCTCAACTTGCGGGCGGCGATGTAGGCCAGCAGCGGATTGGGATACACCTTGAGGGGGTTCCAGCTGCCATCGGGCAGTTGGCTCAGCACTTGGGTTTGCATGGGTCGCCGATCCGGTCCGTGGGGCGGACCCTATGGACCGGTGGCGCCCAGCCCGGTAGCCAAAGGCACGAAAACGGCCTTGAACCGTTTGTTTGGCTACTGAAGGCAGGCCTGGGCCTGGAGCTGTTCGGCGATCTGCTGGCAGCGGGTGCCGTGGCGCAACTGCGGCTCGGAACTGCGCACCTCCAGCTGGCATTCGCGCGAGCGCTGGCAGTTCCAGGAGGCCACCACGGTGACCCGTTGGGCCAGGGGGATCGAGCGGGTTGGGTCGTCTTTGGCGAGCAGTTGGCTATCGGAACTCACCAGGGGGTCCACCACCAAGCCCAGTTGGCGCAAGGGGAGTTCCAGGGCCTCGGTGAGTGCATCGCTGTTCAGGCTGGTGATCCAGGAAAACAGCGCCATCGAGGAAATGCCTGGCCCTTGATTAGATCGCGCGCACCATAAAACGCCCTTTCTTGATCGGCAAGTTGTGCTGCGCACCAACCCAGGCGCTGCGCACCCCCTCAGGCCTCCAGCAGCGCCCACTCCAGCTGCTCGCCGGCGTGGAAGGGCACCAACCGCGTGGGGGTGCCCGTGCCGTTGGCCAGCTCCAGCACGGCGGGCAGGCCTGGCCCGTCGGGGTCGAGGGCGCGGCGCTCCAGGGTGATCTGGCCCGGGTTGAGGGGCAGGCCGTAGAAGCGGGGGCCGTGTTCGCTGGCAAACCCCTCCAGCTGCGCCAGGGCCCCCGCTTCGCTGAACACCTGGGCGTAGCTCTCGATGGCGTAGGGCGCGTTGTAGATGCCGGCGCAGCCGCAGGCCGATTCCTTGGCCTGCCGCTCGTGGGGGGCGGAATCGGTGCCGAGGAAAAACTTGGGGCTGCCGGAGGTGGCGGCGCGCCGCAGGGCCTGGCGGTGCAGCTCCCGCTTGGCCACCGGCAGGCAGTAGAAGTCCGGCCGCAGGCCCCCCTGGAACAGGGCGTTGCGGTTGATGTGCAGGTGGTGGGGGGTGATGGTGGCCGCCAGGGTGCCGGGCCCCTCCGCCACAAAGGCGGCCGCCTCCGCCGTGGTGATGTGCTCCAGCACCACCTTGAGGCCGGGGTGGCGCTGCAGCAGCGGCTGCAGGTGCCGTTCGATGAACACCGCTTCGCGATCAAAGATGTCCACCGCCGGATCGGTCACCTCCCCGTGGATCAGCAGGGGCATGCCGATCCGCTCCATCCGCTCCAGCACCCGTGGGATGTGGGCCAGGTCGCGCACCCCCGCATCGGAATTGGTGGTGGCCCCGGCGGGGTAGAGCTTGGCGGCGGTGAACACCCCCTCGCCGTGGCCCCGCTCCAGCTCATCGGGGTCGATCGATTCGGTGAGGTAGGCCGTCATCAGCGGCGTGAACGCCGCCGCGGCCGCGTCGCCGGCACTGCCGCGCAGGGCATCGAGGATCCGCTGGCGGTAGGCGGCCCCCATGGCGGCGGTGGTGATCGGCGGCCGCAGGTTGGGCATCACGATCGCCCGCGCAAACGGCCGGGCGGTGTGGGCCACCACGGCCTGCAGCAGGGCGCCGTCGCGCAGGTGCACATGCCAGTCGTCGGGCCGCCGCAGCGTCAGCCGCGCCCCCGGCCCCCAGGGGCCGCCGCCGGCGCTGCAGCCGTGCTCGGCAGGGCTGGCCATGGGGGCGACACTCCTGACGAATCGGTTCCCCTGAACCTAGGCGGCGAGCCGATGTTGCTGGCAAACTGCGCCGAACCCTGGAACTCGGCCATGGCCTGGCGGCGTCCGCTGGCGGCAACACTTCCCCTGCTCACGGCCCTCGCCCTGGTGGGTTGCGCCAGCGATGGGGGCAGCGGCATCCAGAGCCAGCGGCTCAGCGCCATCAGCGGCCGCGGCAAGCTGATCTGCGGGGTCGACGGCAGGCTGCCGGGCTTCAGCTTCGTGAACCCCGACGGCAGCTACAGCGGCCTCGATGTGGACATCTGCAAGGCCACCGCGGCGGCGGTGCTGGGGGATGCGAAGCAGGTGGACTTCCGCGACCTCAACTCCACCGAGCGCTTCGCGGCCCTCGCCAGCGGCGAGATCGATCTGCTCTCGCGCAACACCACCGCCACCCTGAGCCGCGATGCCCCCGGCGGCAACGCCCTCAGCTTTGCCCCCACGGTGTTCTACGACGGCCAGGGGGTCATGACCCCCAAGGCCAGCGGCATCAAGACCCTCAAGGATTTGGCGGGCAAACCGATCTGCGTGGAGAGCGGCACCACCACCGAGCTCAACCTGGCCGATCGCATGCGCGAGATCAAGGCCCCCTACACGCCCCTGCGCTTCCAGACCGGCGACCAGACCTACGCCGCCTACCTGCAGGGCCGCTGCGTGGCGGTCACCAGCGACCGCTCCCAGCTGGCGGGCAAGCGCACCAGCTTCCCCGACCCAGCCGCCCACACCCTGCTGCCGGAGGTGTTGAGCAAGGAACCGCTCAGCCCCGCCACCGTGAACGCCGACCCCGCCTGGGCCGATGCGGTGCGCTGGATCATCCATGGCCTGATGCAGGCCGAGGAGCTCGGCATCACCCAGGCCAACGTCGACGCCAAGGTGGCCGAAGCCAAGGCCAACACCAACCTGGCCGACCTGCGCCGCTTCCTCGGCGTGGAGGGCGACTTCGGCAAACAGCTGGGCCTGCCCGCCAACTTCGTGGTGCTGGCCCTCAAGGCGGTGGGCAACTACGGCGAGATCTTCGAGCGCAACGTGGGTGCCGGTTCGATGCTCAAGCTGGAGCGCGGCCTCAACCGCCAGTGGAACCAGGGCGGCCTGATCTACGCCCCGCCGTTCCGTTGATGGCGGCGTCGGTGCCCCCCTCTGCGGTGACCCCCTGGTGGCGGGATCGGCGCTGGATCCCCTGGATCGTGCAGGGCGCCGTGGCCCTGGCGGTGCTGGTGCTGGTGGCGTTTCTGCTGGGCAACCTGGTGCGCAACCTCACCGCCGCCGGGTTGCTGTTGAGCTGGCGCTGGCTGGGCAACCCGGCCGGCTTCGACATCTCCGAAACCCTGCTGCCCTACGACGCCAGCCTCCCCTATTGGCGGGCCCTGTTGGCGGGCTTGGCCAACACCCTGCGGGTGGTGCTGGCCGGCCTGGTGGGGGCCACCGTGCTCGGCACCCTGGTGGGCACCGCCTCCTTCAGCAGCAATGGCCTGCTGCGCCGCCTGGCGCGGGTGTAGGAGCTGATCCGCAACATCCCGCTGCTGCTGCAGCTGGTGTTTTGGTATTTCGTGGTGTTCCTGGCGCTGCCCAACGGCCGTGATGCCCTGCAGCTGCCCGGCGTGGTGCTGGCGCGCTCCGGGCTCTACCTGGGCTGGTTCACCGATCCGCTCCACCTCACCTGGGCCGGCCCCCACCTGGAGGGGGGCCAGTGGCATGCGCCGCTGCGGCTCACCGTGGAATTCGGGGCCCTGCTCACCGGCCTGGTGGTGTACACCGGCGCCTTCATCGCCGAGGTGGTGCGGGGCGGGGTGGCCTCCGTGCCCCAAGGGCAGTGGGAGGCGGCCCGCTCCCTGGGGTTCATGCCCCTGCAGACCCTGCGCCGCATCGTGCTGCCCCAGGCCCTGCGGGTGATCGTGCCCGGGCTCAACAGCCAATACATCTCCCTGGCCAAAAACTCCTCCCTGGCGGTGGCCTGCGGCTACAGCGACCTCTATTCCGTGGCCGAAACCACCCTCAACCAGAGCGGCCGCGCCGTGGAGGTGATGTTGATTCTGCTGGGGGCCTACCTGGTGCTGGATCTGTTGATCTCGGCCCTGATGAACGGCCTCAACCAGCTGGTGCAGCTGAGGGAACGCTGATGGACCGCACCGGCCTGCCCGCCCTCGCCCAGCGCCTGCGGCGCGAACTGTTCGCCAGCCGCACCGACGGCCTGATCACCCTGGTGCTGCTGGGGGCGCTCGTGGCCCTGGGGGGCGGCTTCCTGCGCTGGGCCCTGGTGCAGGCGCAGTGGGCTGTGGTGCAGGCCAACAGCACCCTGTTCGCCGTGGGCCGCTACCCCCTTGATCAACAGTGGCGCCTGTGGCTGCTCACCACCCTGCTGGCGGCCGCAACGGGCCTGAGCTGGGGGCTGCTGCGCGGCCGCAGCTGGCCCCGCAACGACACCATTGCGGCCGTGCTGCTGGTGGCCCTGGCCGTGGCGGCGCCGCTGTTTCTGCAGCTGACCCTGGCGATCCAGGCCCGCTGGTGGTGGATCACGGCCCTGCTGCTGGCGCTGCGCTGGGGGGCCGGCCGCTGGGGGGATCGCCTGCCGGCGGCCTGGCGCCGGCTGTGGCCGCTGCTGTGGCCGCTGCTCTACCTGGTGGGCATGGTGCTGATCAGCGGCGGCCTGGGGCTGATGCCCGTGCGCCCCAGCGACTGGGGCGGCCTGCTGCTCACCCTGGTGCAATCCAGCTTCGCCATCCTGCTCTGTTTCCCCCTGGGGGTGGCCCTGGCCCTGGGGCGCCGCAGTGAGCTGCCACTGCTGCGCTGGGGCTCGGTGATCTACATCGAGTTCATCCGCGGCGCCCCGTTGATCACGCTGCTGTTTCTGGGGCAGAACATCCTGGGCTTCCTGCTGCCGGGGGGCCTGGCCCCCGATCGGGTGTGGCGGGCGGCCTGGGTGCTCACCTTCTTCGCCGCCGCCTACGTGGCGGAGGCGGTGCGCTCCGGCCTGGCGGCGGTGCCCCGCGGCCAGATGGAGGCGGCCCGCGCCCTGGGGCTGCCGGTGCCCCAGGCGCTGATCCATGTGGTGCTGCCCCAGGCCCTGCGGGTGGCCCTGCCCGCCACGGTGGGGCAGTTCATCACCCTGCTGCAGGACACCACCCTGCTGTCGCTGATCGGCCTGCTCGATCTGCTGGGGGTGGCGCGCACGGTGATGGCCAACCCCGCCTTCCTCGGCAAAAACGCCGAGGTGTACCTGCTGCTCGCGGTGCTGTTCTGGTGCTGCTGCGCCGCCCTCGGCCTGGGCAGCCGCGCCCTGGAAACCCGCCTCAACCCCAACCCCCTCTCCGCCGCACGGGCATGACCAACCCCTCCAGCTCCGCCTCTGGCGCCGTGATGATCGAGGCCCGTGGGGTCGAGAAGTGGTACCCCAATGGCTTTCAGGCCCTGCGTGGCGCCGACCTCACCGTGCGCCAGGGGGAGGTGGTGGTGATCATGGGCCCCTCCGGCTCGGGCAAGAGCACCTTCATCCGCACCTTCAACGCCCTGGAGGATTTCCAGAGGGGCTCGATCGTGGTGGATGGCATGGCCCTCTCCAACGACGTGCGCAACATCGATGCGATCCGCCGCGAGGTGGGCATGGTGTTTCAGCAGTTCAACCTCTTCCCCCACCTCACGGTGCTGGAGAACCTCACCCTGGCGCCGGTGCTGGTGCGCAAGCGCCCCAAGGCGGAGGTGGAGCGCCAGGCGCGGCAGCTGCTGGAGCGGGTGGGCATCCACGAGCAGGCCCACAAGTACCCCGGCCAGCTCTCCGGCGGCCAGCAGCAGCGGGTGGCCATCGCCCGCTCCCTGTGCATGGAGCCCCGCATCCTGCTGTTTGATGAACCCACCAGCGCCCTCGATCCGGAGATGGTGCAGGAGGTGCTGGAGGTGATGCAGGAGCTGGCCACGGATGGCATCACGATGGTGGTGGTGACCCACGAGGTGCGCTTCGCCCGCAAGGTGGCCAACCGGGTGGTGCTGATGGCCGATGGCCAGGTGGTGGAGGAGGCCCCGCCGGAGCAGTTCTTCACCAACCCGCAGCACGAGCGCAGCAAGCAGTTCCTGCGCCAGATCGCCTGATGCCCATGCCCTTCACCGCCATTCGCTGGACGGGCCGCCAGGGGGTGTGGATTCTGCTGGCTGCCAGCTTCGGCCTGCGCTTCGCCCTCGCCGCCCTGATGCCGCCGGGGTACGACGAGGTCTACTACTTCTTTTACGGCCGCCACATCGACCTCAGCTTCTACGACCATCCCCTGGCGGTGGGGGTGTGGTCGTGGCTGGGGCAACGGCTGGGCCCGAGCGTGCTGGCCCTGCGGCTGCCCTCGGTGCTCAGCTACACCCTGGCCCTGGGGTTGCTGGGCCAGGCCACGGCCCGTTGGTTTGGCACCACGGCGCGGCTGTGGCTGTTGCTGCTGGGCAACCTCTGCCCGCTGGTGTTGCTCTGCGGCGGGGTGCTGCTGCTGCCCGATAGTCCCCTGCTGCTGGGGTTGGCGCTGCTGCTGTGGTGGATCGCCCGCGAGCCGCAGGTGCTGCCGCGGGGCCCCGGCTCGATGCTCGCCCTGGCGGCGATCCTGGCCCTGATCACCCTCTCGAAATACCACGCCCTGGTGGTGCTGCCGGCCCTGTTGGTGTGGACCCTCGTCCGCCCCGACAGCCGCCGCCTGTGGCTGCGTTGGACCTCCCTGGGCACGGTGCTGGCCTGGGCCCTGCTGGTGAGCCCGCTGTGGCTGTGGAACAGCCGCTGGGGCTGGGTGTCGTTTTTGTTCCACAGCGGCCGCACCACCGCCTCCGGGGGCTTCAACCCCGAGGGTTCGCTGCTGTTCCTGCTCAGCCAGCTCGGCCTGTTGTTCCCCACCATCGGCATCCTGCTGCTGGCGGTGCTCTGGCCCTGGCGCCGCGCCGGTGCCCTGGCGTCGCAGCCGGCCCAGCTGCTGCGCTGCCTGGCCTGGCCCCAGCTGGTGCTGTTTGTGCTGTTGGCGGGCCGCATGCAGGTGATGACCAGCTGGTTGGTGCCGGCCTGGTGGATCAGCCTGCCGCTGGCGGCCGCCTGGTTGGCCCAGCGGCCCTGGGGGCTGCCGGCCGGCTCGCGGGGCCTGCGCCGCTCGGCTTTGATCACCGCCGTGGTGGTGCCGCCGCTGCTGCTGTTCGGTGGGGTTCAGATGCGCTGGGGGGTGCTGGAGCCCTGGCTGCCCACCGCCAGCGACCCCTCCGCCCAGCTGATGGCGCCCGCGGATCTGCAACGGGCCCTGCGCCGCCATCCCCGCATCTGGCGGGCCCTGCAGCAGGCGGATGTGATCGCCTCGTTTCGCTACGAGATGCCGGGGTTCCTGGCGTTGGCGCTGGGCAACGGCGATCGGGTGGCCTACACCACCCTCAGCGATGATCCCCGCGGCTTCGCCTTCTGGCCCGCCCCCACCGGCGCCAGTGGCCGCGGCGTGTTGTTTGCGCCGGTGGAGCCGGGGCTGCCGCTGGTGCGCCGCAGCTTCCCGGCGCCGGTCGGTGCGCTCCAACCCCTCGGGGAGGTGGTGGTGGAGCGCAACGGCCAGCCGGCGGTGGTGCTGGAGTTTGCGAGCTTTGAACGCCAGGCCGGGCCCTACCCATGGCCCTACGGCAACCGCTAGGGCTGCGGCACCGCGCTTCCTAAAGTGGTGAGAGCACACCGGCGGCAGCGCGCGGCCATGGTCGATCCCCTCCCCAACGGCACCGCTGCCCATGCGGCGCCGGATCCGGCTTCTGAATCGGCCTCAGAGCGGATCACCGAGCAGTTGGGCCGCCTGATTCCCCTGGTGAATGGGCCCAGCCGCGTGGCCCGGGTGGGCTCCACCCACGGCCGCGACGGCCTGGCGTCGCTGCTGAGCTGGGATGACGACGGCCAGCTGAACGTCGATTGAGGGCCGGCTCCGGCGCGGGGATGGCGCCCCACCGGCGGCCCGATCAGCACCTGCTGGTGCTCGCCGGCGGCGGCCACAGCCACGCCCTGCTGCTGCGGCGCTGGATCCTGCAGCCGCGGCTGAAGCCCGCCCGCACGGCGGTGCTGCTGATCAACCGCCGCAGCACCGCCCTCTACTCCGGCCTGGTGCCAGCGCTGGTGGCGGGGCTGCTGCCCGAGGCCGATGGCGCCATCGACCTGCGGGAGCTGTGCCGCTGCGCCGGCGTGGCGTTTCTGCAGGCGGAGATCATCGGCCTGGATGCGGCCGCCGGCACCCTGGTGCTTGAGGGCCGTCCGCCCCTGCGCTACGGCGTCCTGAGCCTGGATGTGGGGGCCCAGACCCTGGCGCCGCCTGCCGCAGCCGGCACGGTGGCGCCGCAGCCGGTGAAACCGCTGGAGCCCTTCCTGGCCTGGTTGCGGGGGCGGTTGCAGGGCCCTGGTTGCCCGCCGGCCCTGGCCATCCGCGGTGGGGGTGCCGCCGCCGTGGAACTGGCCCTGGCCCTGCGGGCCCGGGGGCTGGAGCCGCGGCTGCTGCTGCGCAGCCGCGGCTTGCAGTTGGGATCGCCCCTGGCCGGCCGCCGGGCCGAGGCGCTGCTGGCCCGGCGTGGCATCGCCGTGGAGCGGGCGGTGCCCCCTGGGGCCGCCTCCGATCTGGCCTGCACCGGCAGCGTGGCGCCCCCTTGGCTGGCGGCCAGCGGCCTGCCGGTGGATGGGGCCACGGGCCGCGTGCTGTGTGAGCCCACCCTGCAGGTGCGGGGCCATCCCCAGCTGTTCGCCAGCGGTGATTGCGCCCTGGTGGCCGCCGCCCCCAGGCCCGCCTCCGGCGTGTGGGCGGTGCGGGCCGCACCGCTGCTGGCGATCAACCTGCGGCGGCAGCTGCAGGGGGGCGGCCGCCGGCTGCGCCCCTGGCGCCCCCAACGCTGGGCCCTGCAACTGCTGGGGGATGGGGGCAGCGGCGCCGATGGCCGCCCCCGGGCCCTGGCGCTCTACGGCCCCCTCTGCCTGGGGCCGAGCCGCTGGATCTGGCGCTGGAAGCTGCACCTGGATCGGCGTTTCATGGCCATGTTCCCCTCCCCGGCCCGGGCCCGCCGCCGGCCCGCGGCGGCCGGGCCGGCGGCGCCGATGGCCTGCCGCGGCTGCGCCGCCAAGCTGCCGGCCCAGCCCCTGGAGGCGGCGCTGCGGCGCCTGGGGGGCACGGCGGCGGCGCCGGCCCCGCAGGATGCTGCCCCCGTGCTGGATCTGCCCGATGGGGCGCTGCTGCTGCAGAGCGTGGATGGCTTCCCGGCCCTGGTGGCCGACCCCTGGCTCAACGGCCGCCTCACCACCCTCCACGCCTGCAGCGACCTCTGGGCCAGTGGCGCCGCGGTGCACAGCCTGCAGGCGGTGGTCACGCTGCCGCAGGCCTCAGCGCCGCTGCAGGAGGAGTGGCTGCTGCAGAGCCTGGCGGGGGTGCGTTCGGTGCTCGATCCCCTCGGTGCCACCCTGCTCGGGGGCCACAGCCTGGAGGGGCGCGATGGCGCCGGCCTGGGCCTCAGCCTGAGCGTCAATGGCATGGCTCCGGCCGGTCGCCATTGGGGCAAGGGTCCGCTCCCGGAGGGAGCCGTGCTGCTGCTGAGCCGCCCGATCGGCAGCGGTGTGCTGTTTGCCGCGGCCCAGGCGGGCCTCGCCGATGCCGCCTGGATCGACGCCGCCCTGGGGCAGATGCAAGGTTGCCAGGCGCCGTTGGTGCCGCTGTTGGCCCGGCATGGATGCCTGGCCTGCACGGATGTCACCGGTTTTGGCCTGCTGGGGCACCTGGGGGAGATGCTGGAGCCGGGTCAGGCCCTGGAGCTGGATGCCGCCGCCGTGCCGGCGATGGAGGGGGCCCTGGAGCTGCTGGAGCGGGGCCTGGCCAGCAGCCTGGCCCCCGCCAACGCCCGCGCTCTGGCGCAGCTGGCCCCGGCGGGGCCGGTGCGGCTGCGGCCCTCGGTGGATGCTGCGCGCCAGCAGCTGCTGATCGATCCACAAACCTGCGGGCCGCTGCTGGCGGCCCTGCCGGCGGCGGCGGCCGAGGCGGCCCTGGCGGCGGTGCGGGCGGCGGGCTTCCCCCGGGCGGCGTTGATCGGGCGGGTGCTCAGTCCGCCGCTCAGTCCCGCACCAGCCAGCCCACGGTGAGGTCGTCCGGGTCGCGCTGCAGGTAGAAGTAGCCGCGGGCGCCGCTGCGCTTGTGGCCATTCACCACCAGGGCCCGGTAGCGGTAGCCGTTGCCCTGGGAATCGCGCTCCTGCAGCTCCCCCCAGCAGCTGGATGGGGCGAGTTTGAGGGTGCCGCTGTAGCGCACGGTCTCACCCATGCCGTTGGTGCTCATCAGGGCGATCCCCTCCACGCTGCCGCTGCGCCATTGCTCCCGCTGCACCACCGCATTGGGCACCCAAGCCTTGCCCTGCCAGCTGAGGCCCGCCTGCTGGCTGAGCACCAGGCCATCGAGCTGCTCAGCGCTGCAGCTCCCCTTGACCATGGGCACCCAGCGGCTGGTGATCACCGCACCGGGGCTGCGGCTGATGCTGTAGAGCGGCCGGCCGCGGCCATCCACCACCACCTCGGTGCGCTCCACCCCCCAGGGCAGGCGCCGCTCCAGCTCCACCACGCAGCTGGCGTTCACGCTCACCGAGCCGCTGTAGCTGCCGCTGCGCTCGCTGCGGCCCTGGCGCTCCGCGGCGGTGCCGAGCACGCGGCCATCGGGCAGCCAGCGCTCCTCCAGCAGGTGGGCGGTGGGGGTGGCGGCGGCTCCGCTGCCGCGGCTGCCGGTGCCCATCACGGCGAAGCGTCCCGGCATCGGCTTGCCACGCAGGCCGCCCATGTGGTGTTGCCGGGGGCGGGCTGGGCCACGGCCGCTGCACCCAGCAGCGGGGCGACCAGGATCGGGGCGGCCAGGTGCATGGCGGCCAAACTCACGCGCAACATCACGGGGCGGGCGGGCTCAGATCTGCACCATGCCGCAGCGCATGCCCTTCAGCACGGCCTGCACGCGATTGTTGACCTGCCGCCCCCGGCCAACCCCGCGGAGCCACCTGCCAACATGGGTTTGCCCCTTCGCCC
Source organism: Synechococcaceae bacterium WBB_10_009 (assembly GCA_010030955.1). Taxonomy (GTDB): domain Bacteria; phylum Cyanobacteriota; class Cyanobacteriia; order PCC-6307; family Cyanobiaceae; genus Vulcanococcus. The sequence continues at coordinate 13,876 of RHBP01000027.1, forward strand.
CGTGATGCGTCCACGCCGGTTGATGGCTGCGCTGGTGGTGGTGGCGCTGCTGGCTGGGGCGCAGCTGGGCTGCCGCCGGGGCCCCTCGGAGCTGGAGCGGCGCCAGGCCCAGGAGCGGCAGCGGGGCCTTGAGGCCTGCCGGCGCCACCGGGCGGTGTTGCCCCAGCGGTTGGCACGGTTCACGGCGGATCGCCAGGCCCTGGTGGCCCTGCAGGCGGAGTCCTACCGGCCTGCGGCGGGCCCCCGCCCCCTCGACCCCGAGGAGCAGAGCCGGCTCACCATTTACGACCAGCAGAGCGAGCAGGAGCAATACGACCAGGCCCTGGCGGCCTGGCAGGAGCGTGAGCAGGGGCGCCGGGCCGCCTGGCGGGCGCGGCAGCGGCAACGGCTGCAGCAGGCCGAGCAACGGCTGGCGGCTTCGGCGGTGGAGCTGCGGGCGGTGAGCGCCGAGCTCCTCGATGCGGCGCCGGTGCCCTCCCTGCGGCCGGAGGCGGTGGCCCGCCACCGCGACTGCCGGCCGGAGGCGTTTCGGTGAGGGCGGCGCTCCGGTGCCGGCTGTTGCGGGTGTTGTTGGGGGCTGGACTGC
>RHBP01000261.1 GCA_010030955.1 Synechococcaceae bacterium WBB_10_009
TACGCCGGGGCCAGGGTGACGGCGAAGAAGGTGACCACGATGCAGAGCAGGGCGCCCTTGGCCAGGGCAATCGTCAGCATGGGTCAACCGCGCCGATCATGGGTGCAGGCGCACTGCGGACTTTAACGATGGCAACGCCCGTGACCGGAGCCGACCGGCCCCCGCTGCAGATCGAGGCCGTGCCCGTGCTGCGCGACAACTATGTGATGGCGCTCACCTGCGGCCACGACGCGGTGCTGGTTGATCCTGCCGTCGCCCCGCCCCTGCAGAGCTGGCTCGAGCAGCGCGGCCTGGCATTGGTGGCGGTGCTCCAGACCCATCACCACCACGACCACATCGGCGGCACCCCCGATCTGTTGCAGCGCTGGCCGCGCTGCCGCGTGTTTGCTGCCGAGGCCGATCGTCAGCGCATTCCGTTTCTGACAGACCCTCTGGTGGACGGTGATTGCTTTGCGTTGCTGGGGCAGCCGATCGACGTGCTGGCCGTGCCCGGTCACACCCGTGCCCACATCGCGTATCACCTGCCAGCCAGCGGTGATCTGTTCTGTGGTGACACCCTGTTTGCCGCCGGCTGTGGCCGTCTGTTTGAGGGCACCGCGGCCCAGATGCACGCTGCCCTGCAGCGCCTCTGCAGCCTGCCCGAGCAGACCCGGGTCTGGTGCGCCCACGAATACACCGCCGGCAATCTGAACTGGGCCATCAGCCAGGTGCAGGCTGACGAGCCCCTAAGGCAGGCCCTGCGCCAGCGGCTCGCCCAGGTGCTCGAGCTGCGGGCCCAGGGCCGACCCACGATCCCGAGCAGTGTGGAGCTCGAGCTCCAGACCAATCTGTTTGTGCGTGCCGGCAGTGCCGAAAGGCTGGCTGAGCTGCGCCGCAGCAAGGATCATTGGTCTGGTTGAGCGCGCAGCGGCACCTGTTGGGGATACAGCACGGCCTCGGCCCCCGGTCGCGGCCGCACGCGGCAACGCTGTCCCCGCGACCAGTCTTGCGCCAGGGGCAGGCGCAGCCGCAGCTGCTGATCACCCAGCTGCACCTGCACCAGCCATTCGCGACCCAGAAATTCGCGACCCAACACCAGACCTTCGGCGCTGCTGTCGGGCTCGAGAGTCAGCGCTTCGGGCAACACCAGCAGCTGCATCTCGCTGGCGGCGGGCAGTGGTTCGCCTCCTCGCTCATCGTTGCAACGCCATCGACCCAGAGCGGTCTGCAGCACGGCTCCGTCGTGGTGGCTGACCGGCAGCAGATTGCCCTGCAAGACAAATCTGCCCACAAAGGCGGTCGCCGGATGCTGGACCAGCGCTCTGGGGCTGGCGATCTGGTGCAGCCTGCCGCTTTCGAGCACGGCCACCCGGTCGCAGATCGCCAGGGCTTCCTCGGGATCGTGGGTCACCAGCAGACCGCTGGTGCCGCATTGGTTCAGCACACCCGGCAGCTCACTGCGCAGGCGCAGGCGCACTTCAACATCGAGGTTGGAGAACGGCTCATCGAGCAGCACCACCGCAGGTCCAGGAGCCAGGGCGCGCGCCAGGGCTAGGCGCTGCCGCTGCCCACCCGAGAGTTCATGGGGATAGCGCTGCTCCAGCCCCTGCAGACCGAGCAGCCCCAGCAACCAGGCGGCCCGCTCGCTGCTGGCACCACGGCGCAGGCCAAAGCAGGCGTTGGCCCAGGCGTTGAGATGGGGAAACAGGGCGTAGTCCTGGAACACCATGCCCACGCCGCGGCGCTC
>RHBP01000262.1 GCA_010030955.1 Synechococcaceae bacterium WBB_10_009
AGGTGGCGGGCCACGGCGGGGGCGGGGTCGAGCACCGCCAGGCCCGGGCCCACCAGGCGCCGGATCGCCTCGATCACGAAGGGGTAATGGGTGCAGCCCAGCACGATCGTGTCGGCGCCGGCCGCCAGCATCGGCTCGAGGAAGCGCCGCAGGGTGGCGTCGCAGTGGGGGCCCTCCAGCTCGCCCTGCTCCACCAGATCCGCCAAGCCGATGCACACCTGCTCCACCACCTGCACCGATCCGGCGCAGCGGCCCACGGTGGCCCGGTAAAGCTCCCCCTGGAAGGTGGCCGGGGTGGCCATCACCCCCACCACCCCGCTGCGGGTGAGGCCCACCGCCGGCTTCACCGCCGGCTCCAGCCCCAGGATCGGCAGCTGCGCAAAGCGCTGCCGCAGGGGCGCCAGGGCCACGGCGGAGGCGGTGTTGCAGGCCACCACAATCGCCTTGCAGCCCCGGTCCACCAGGTGGTCGGCGATGGCCAGGCAGTGGCCCTGAATCTCGGCGGCGCTGCGGTGGCCGTAGGGCACGTGGGCCTGGTCCGCCAGGTAGAGCAGCGCCTCGCCGGGCAAGTGGTGCACCACCTGGCGCCAGACGCTCAGACCGCCCACACCGGAATCAAAGATGCCGATGGGGGCCTGGCTCATGGGTTGGCCACCAGGTAGTTGAGCAGGCCGGTGGCGATGGCCACGGCCATGCGCTGGCGGAAGGCGGGATCCGCCAACCGCGGCGAATCGAGCTCACCGGTGACGAAGCCCATCTCCGCCAGGGCCGACGGCATCACGGTGCGGCGGATCACGAAAAACCGTCCCGGCCGGGCGCCGCGGTCGGGGCTGCCGGGGGCCACCCGCAGCATCTGGGTCTGCACCGCCTCCGCCAGGCGGCGGGAGCGGCCGTCTTGGAAATAGAAGGTTTCGATGCCGTTCACGTCGGGCCGCGACAGGCTCAGGGCGTTGGCGTGGATGCTCAAGAACAGGTCGGCGCGGTTGTTGTTGGCCAGGGCCACCCGCGGCGGCAGGTCCACATCCACCTCGGAGGTGCGGGTGAGCAGCACCTCCACCCCCTTGGCCTGCAGCAGCTGCGCCACCTGCAGGCTCACGTCGAGCACCACATCGGTTTCGCGCAGGCCGTTGATGCCCACGGCGCCGGGGTCGGGGCCGCCGTGGCCCGGGTCGATCACCACCCGGTAGCGGCCCGCACCTCCGGCAGGGATTCAGCGGAGGGCAGCGGCCCGCGGCCCCGCTCGAACTCCTGGGGCGGGCGGGCGCGCCAGCTGGGCAGGGCCGAAGCCTCCAGATCACCCTCACCGATGGGCTCCAGGGGGCCGAGGTTGGGGCCGAACCCCATCTGCCAACGCTCGGCACTGGTGCCCACCAGGCGAAGGGTGCGCGGGTCGAGGCGGGCGCCGGGGCGGAATTCCACCACCAGGCGGGTGGTGGCGTCGTTGGGGCGGCCCACCCGCACCTGGCGGATCAGGCCGTTGCCCCCCACGGTGCGGCTGCGCTGCGGGGCACCGGGCAGGTCGATCCACACCCGAGGGCCCTGGCCATACCGCCCCTCCTCAAAAAAAGCCTGCAGGGCGGTGCCCGGGGGCGTGCGCAGCTCCAGCACCCCTTCGGCGGTGATCCGCCAGGCGGACAGGGCGCTGGCGGCCCAGGCGGGCAGGGCCGACAGCGCAGCCAAGCCGCTGG
>RHBP01000263.1 GCA_010030955.1 Synechococcaceae bacterium WBB_10_009
CGACCGTGAGCCGGACGGGCGCTCACCTCCGGATGAATGCGGGCCAGCAGTGGCTTGAGTGCGGCCGGCACGCTGCTGGCATCACAACAGGCGCTGGTGCGCAGATCGGCACTGCTGCCGAGGGTGCTGCCGTAGTACTGGCGCACACCCTGCTGCACAGCTTCGGCAGTGGTGGTTGCTGGCATGGGTTCGACACGGTGTGCTTTCAGGATGATCCCAGTTCAGGGATCAACGCAGGGCCCCACCACAGCTCGACCCGCTCCCGGCAGTGCAGCCAAAACAATGGCGCTCAACGGCGATCGGCGCTGCAGCGGGATCCCACTGCAACAGGTGAGCCAGGTGCAGCGGCGGCTGACCAGCCAGAGGCAGGCGCAGCATCTGGTTGAAATCGCAGTCGAAGAGCTGTCCCTGCCAGTCGACGCTGATCAGGGAGCGGCACATCACCTGGCCGAGGTTGGCGGGGTTATGACTGCACTGCAGCAGCTGCTGATAGGCCGCCAGCTCGCCGCGGCGTTGCAGCTGATCGGCGAAGCGTGCGATCGGCATGTTGGCCAGGGCCAGCAGATGGTTGAAGACGATGCCGTAGGCCTGGTCCAGATGCCGGCGGTAGGCCTCTTCCAGCTGGAGCTGGGGTGGCGGCAGGGTCGGCCCCTGGGGGTTGAACACCAGATCGAGCGTCAGCCCGCTGCCCGCCTGGCCATAGCCCAGGGCGTTGAGCTGCTGCAGGCCGGCGATGCTGCGTTCGAACACCCCCGCACCGCGTTGCCGATCGACGTTGTCCTGCAGGTAACAGGGCAACGACGCCACCACAGAGACACCCTGGTCGGCCAGGAACGCCGCCAGATCCTCCTGGCCAGACTCGCTGAGGATCGTGAGATTGCAGCGGTCGATCACCCTGACGCCGAGGGCCCGCGCCTGGCGCACCAGCTCACGAAAGCCCGGATGCAGCTCCGGGGCCCCGCCGGTGAGATCGAGGGTCGCGATGCCGCGGGCTGAAAGCACCGGCGGAATCAGGGCCAGCGTGGCGGCCTCCATCATCTCGGTGCGGTTGGGCCCCGCATCCACATGGCAGTGGCCGCAGGCCTGGTTGCAGCGGTAGCCCAGGTTCACCTGCAGGGTGGTGAGGGCGCCGCGCTGGAGTGGCGGAAATAGGGTCAACGGCGCCGCTGCGATGGCGCTCATGCCCGAACATCCCTCGGGATGGCTTGTGCAGCAGCCCACGACAGGCTGAACATGGGCAGAACCGCAGCGCGCCCATCCTGGCGCCCCGGAACCCAGCCTGACCGCCATGACCGACCTGTTCACTCCCCTGCAGCTGGGTTCACTCGCGCTGCCCAACCGCATCTGGATGGCGCCGCTGACCCGCTGCCGCGCCGAGGAGGGCCATGTGCCCGGAGCGCTGATGGCCGAGCACTATGCCCAGCGGGCCAGCGCCGGCCTGATCGTGGCCGAAGCCACGTTGGTGATGGAGGGCCATTCGGCCTTCTGGCATGAACCGGGCATCTACAACGAGGCCCAGATCGCCGGTTGGCGGCTCACGACCGATGCCGTGCACCGCGCCGGCGGCCGCATCGTGCTGCAGATCTGGCATGGCGGCCGGGCCTGCCATCCCCTGCTCAACGGCGGCCGTCAACCGGTGGCGCCCAGCCCGATCGCCATCACCGGCGATGGGGTGCACACC
>RHBP01000264.1 GCA_010030955.1 Synechococcaceae bacterium WBB_10_009
CTCCAAGGAGCTGGGGGGCAAGATCCCCATTCCCGCCCCCGCCGACCTGGGGGACCTCAGCGGCTTCAAGGCGGGCTTCAAGGCGCCGATCGCCATGGCCAACGGCAAGGCGTTCAAGCCCGGCAAGGCCTACAAAGACAGCAAGCTCTGCAACATGATCACCACCCAGGAGCTGCACCGCCGCCTGCACGGCTCCACCGGCATCGTGTTCAGCTCGCTCTACCCGGGCTGCGTGGCCGACACGCCGCTGTTCCGCAACACGCCGCGGGCCTTCCAGAAGATCTTCCCCTGGTTCCAGAAGAACATCACCGGCGGCTACGTGAGCCAGGCCCTGGCGGGCGAGCGGGTGGCCCAAGTGGTGGCCGACCCGGCCTTCAGCGCCTCCGGCGTGCACTGGAGCTGGGGCAACCGCCAGAAGCAGGGGGGCAAGCAGTTCAGCCAGGAGCTCTCCGACAAGGCCAGCAACCCCGAAACCGCCCGGGGGGTCTGGGAGGAATCGCTGAAGCTGGTGGGGTTGGGCTGAGATGGGGCACCCCTCACTGGGCCGGCCGCCGGCCATCCTCGGCATCGGCAAGAACTACGCCGACCACGCCGCTGAACTGGCCACGGGCGACGCCGTGCCGTTGCCGGAGCAGCCGGTGCTGTTCCACAAGAATCCAGCCTCGGTGGTGGGCCCAGGCGACCCGATCGAGCTGCCGCCGGTGGTCTGCACCGATGGGCGCCAGCCGCCCCTGGGGGTGGATTACGAGGGGGAGCTGGCGGTGATCCTGGGCTGCGATGCCCGCGATGTGGCGGAGCACGAAGCCCGCTCGGTGATCGCTGCGGTGGCCTGCGCCAACGACGTGAGCCAGCGCTGGTGGCAGTGGCATGGCGGCGGCGGCCAGTGGTGCCGTGGCAAAAGCTTCGACAGCTTCTGCCCCCTGGGCGAGCCGGTGCCGATCGACCGGATCGATGACCTGCAGAACCTGGTGCTGACGACTCGCCTTAATGGCGAGACCATGCAGCAGGCCAACACCAGCGCGATGATCTTCCCGGTGGCTCGGCTGATCGCTGAGTTGAGCCAGGGCACCACCTTGCTCGCCGGAACCGTGATCCTCACCGGCACCCCCGCGGGGGTGGGGGCTGGCCGCAAGCCACCACGCTTCCTGCGCGATGGCGACCGGGTTGAGGTGGAGATCGGTGGTGTGGGGCTGCTCAGCAACCCCGTGCGGCAGCGGCCCTGAGCCTCAGTCGAAGCCGAGCAGATCGAAGATCTCGCGATCCTTGAGCGGTTCGGCCTCCAGAGGCTTCACATCGTCGAGCATCGACTGGGCCAGGCGCAGGTACTCCTGCTGCACCGCCTCCACCTCCGGGGTGGCCTCCATCTCGAAGATGGTGCACTTCTTCAGCCGTGAGCGGCGGATGGCGTCGAGGTCGGGGAAGTGGGCCATGGTTTTCATGCCCACCCGGTCGTTGAAGCGATCGATCTGGTCGGTGTCCTTGGAGCGGTTGGCCACCACGCCGCCCAACCGCACCTTGTAGTTCTTGGCCTTGGCCTGGATCGCCGCGATGATCCGGTTCATGGCGAAGATCGAGTCGAAATCATTCGCCGTCACGATCAGGCAGTAGTGGGCGTGCTGCAGCGGCGCCGCAAAACCGCCGCACACCACATCGCCAAGCACGTCGAAGATCACCACGTCG
>RHBP01000265.1 GCA_010030955.1 Synechococcaceae bacterium WBB_10_009
CTGGGCTGCGGACCACGAATCGCTACTGCTCGATGTGTGCAGCGGCCTGATCCGCGCTGGCCAGATCTGCGAGGACGGCGGCCAACACGATTACCTGGTGGGGTTGTTGAGCAGGCCCCAATGGCTGGGCACCGATTCGGCCCTGGCGCTGCAACGCCAGTTCGACCTGGGCAGCGGCCCGGCCTCCGGTCGGCGTTTGCCCTTAAACCGCTACCACAGCGACAGGGCCCACGTGGCCAACGGCGCTGAGGGGGCCTGGATCCTCACCCAATGCAGCCGCTGGGGCTGGACACCCTTCCCCAGCAACCGGCTCGAGCTGTTGGGGCAGGTGTACCGCAACGACCTCTGCAACGCCGCCCTCGAGCAGGCCGGCCTGCCGGCCCTGCGGCCCGAACGGCAACCGATCCCCCTGGCCTGCGGCCTCGCCTTCGACCAGGACGATCCGATCGCCTACCTGCAACAGCTCCCCTTCAACCGCAGCACCGCCGAAGCGGTTGTGCCCGTGCCCAACGGCCAGACCAACCGCCCCCTCGCCGTTCATTGAGATGACCAGCACCATGACCAGCCCCCCTGTGCCAGCCGGTCGCTTTGAACGCGACCTCAGCCGCAACCCCAACTACCTGCGCTTTGAGGGAGTTGGCCAGGTGTTCCACACCAAAAATGGCCCCTTTGAAGCCCTGCGGGACATCAACCTCACGGTGGCGCAGGGGGAATTCATTTGCGTGGTCGGTCACTCCGGCTGCGGCAAGAGCACCCTGCTCAACATGGTGTCTGGGTTCCTCAGCCCCAGCAGCGGCCGGGTGAGCCTGCAGGACCAAGCCATCGAAGGCCCCGGGCCCGATCGCATGGTGGTGTTCCAGAACTATTCCCTGCTGCCCTGGAAAACGGTGGAGCAGAACGTGGCCCTGGCGGTGAAGGCGGCACGCCCCCAATTGGACGCGGCCACCCGGGCCTCGGTGGTGGACCATCACCTGGAGATGGTGGGCCTGCTAGAGGCCCGCCACAAACGGCCGGGGGAAATCTCCGGCGGCATGCGCCAGCGGGTGGCCATCGCCCGCGCCCTGGCGGTGCAACCCGAGGTGCTCGTGCTCGATGAACCCTTCGGAGCCCTCGATGCGATCACCAAGGAGGAGCTCCAGGAGGAGCTGCTGGCCATCTGGCGGGAGCACAAACCCACGGTGCTGATGATCACCCACGACATCGACGAGGCCCTGTTCCTCGCCGACCGCATCGTGATGATGACCAACGGCCCCTCCGCCACCATCGGCGAAATCGTGGAGGTGCCCTTCGACCGGCCCCGCGATTTCGAGCGGATTCAGCAGGACCCTCGCTACGGCCAGCTGCGCAACCACGCCCTCGACTTCCTCTACCGCCGCTACGCCCATGACGTCGACTGAGACCCCGATGCAGCTGACGATTCGGGCGGGCCACACCATGCTGCTCGACGAGCAGCTGCTGCAACGCACCCACTGCCTGAGCGTGGAGGCGGGTCTGGTGCGGGTGGCTGTCTCCAACCCCGATCAGGAGGCGCTCCAGGCCCAGCTGGTGACCCTGGGGTTCCTGCAGGCAGGCGACCATCTGCCCTTGGATCTGCTGCGCAATTCCCGGTTGCACCTGCAGGCGCTCACCCCCACACGACTGGTCGGCGAGGGCTCCACCCTGCCGGCAGTGGGGGCCAAC
>RHBP01000266.1 GCA_010030955.1 Synechococcaceae bacterium WBB_10_009
CCCGATAACATCGCGTTCGACACGGCCGGCAACCTCTGGTTCACGACGGACGTCAGCAAGGACAAGATCAACAAGGGGCCTTACGCCGGCATCGGCAACAACGCATTGTTCGTCGTGCCCGCAAGCGGCCCGGACGCGGGCAAGGCCCTCCGGTTCTGCAGCGGCCCGGGCCTGGCCCTGCTGCCGGCGCACCAGCACCAGGCCACGGGGTTGGCGGGCCAGGTCCAGGGGGCGCAGCTCGGGGTAGGTCTGCAGCAGCAGTGCCGTGCCCCTGGGAGGCAACTGGCGACGGCTCACCTCACTCAACGGGGGCACGGGGTTGAGGGCGTGAACACCCCGGGCCGCCAGGCGCCGCTGTTCGAGGTTGAGGCCGTAGAGCAGAGCGAGCATCAGGGCCCCATAGGCGGCAGTGCCCTGCCAGGTGGTGAACAGCTGCACCGACAGCAACGGCAGCCGGGCCTGGTTCTGACGGCCAGGGCCGCTCGGGGTATGGCCCCCGGGCAGGGCCACGGCCAGGCTGCCCGGCTCGAGGGCCAGATAGCGCTCGAGCAGCGGCAGAATCGTGCGCAGGTAGGCAGGCTCGGGCAACCGGTCGCGCCAGCCGCGCTCGAGCGCCTCGATCACCGCCGTGCTCACCAGCGTCTCGGCAGCGAGCTGCCGCAGCCCCAGACCGCGTTGCTCGCGCGCCTGCCGCAGCCGCTCGCCGGCCAGCAGCAGCGGATCGCCGCCGGCATCGGCGGTCTGGGCCTCTGCCGCACTGCGCGACGCCAGTCGCCTGAACCGCAGACGATCGATCCAGGAGCGCTTCAGGTGCTCAGCCATGGCTCCCATTCTTGGCGCTCGAGCCGCCGCCAGCGCCCTTCGGGCAGCGGGCCCAGGCTGAGACGGTCGATGGCCAGTCGCTGCAGATCCACAACGGGATGGCCCAGCAGCTCAGCGGTGCGCCGGATCTGGCGATTGCGGCCTTCACCCATGACCAGCTCCAGCAGGGTGCGATCAGGGTCCTGCTGCAGCACGCGCAGGGCCACGGCCTGGCTGGGACGGCCCTCGAGCGGCACACCGGCGCGCCAGCGTTGCAGGGCAGCGCTGCTGGGCCGTCCACGCACGCAGACCCGGTAGGTCTTGCGGTGTCCGTAGCGCGGATGGGTGAGCCGCAGGGTGAGATCGCCCAGGTTGGTCAACAACAGGGCGCCGCGACTGGCCACATCAAGACGGCCCACCGGATGCAGGCCCGCACCGCGACTGAGCTCGGGTGGCAGCAGATCCAGCACGGTCGGCCGGCCCTCCGGATCGCCGCAGCTGCACACAACCCCCCGCGGCTTGTTGAGCAGCAGCACCAGCGGCGCCGGCCGGCAGTCGACCGGCCTGCCATCGAGGCTGAGGCGATCGCGCCGCGGATCGGCCCTGTCACCCAGGGAGGCGACCCGACCATTAACGGTGACGCGCCCCTCTGCCAGCAGGGCCTCGGCGCGACGACGGGAGCACACACCCGCGGCCGACAGCAGTTTTTGCAGCCGCTCAGCAGCCATCAACGCAGCAGCGCCCAGAGACCCGACCCGTCCATCCTGCAGCCCGCCAAACCATGGTAGGTTTGCGAAACATTTGGGTTTCGTAACTCCCACCGGCCATGCCCTCGCTGCCCGTGCTGCGCTCCGACCGCGACCCGCTGCCCAACGGCGG
>RHBP01000267.1 GCA_010030955.1 Synechococcaceae bacterium WBB_10_009
GATGCCCTCCAGCAGCCGCAGGTTGCGCTCCTGGCGGAGGTCGTGATGGGCGTCGCTCCAGCCGCGCCACAGCCCAAAGCAGGCCACCAGGCTCAGGCCCACCAGGCCGCAACCCAGGGCGATCGGGATGGCCCCGGGCAGGGGCCGGATCGCATCGGCCCACCGGTGGGCGGTGTGCTCCCGCACCGCCACATCGATCGGGGCCGTCGCCGCCGGTTCAGGCGCAGCGGGCGCCGGCTGGTTGATCGGGTTGGCCGTGTTGCCGGGATGGGCGGCGTTGAGGAACACACGATCCATCACCTGCTCAGCCTTGAGCTCCCAGTAGGCCCGTGAGGTGGTGCTGGCGGGGGCGGAACTCACCGTTGGCTGGTGCAGACGGGCAACGGCGTGGCCGCACCCTATCGGCCGGCGGCGGGCTTGGCGAGGGTTGGCCGGCGCCGCTCCAGCTCCAGCCACAGCATCAGGGCGGTGACATCCGCCGGGCTGACGCCCGGCACCCGGGAGGCCTGCCCCAGGGTGTGGGGCTGAATGGCCGCCAGCTTCTCGCGGGCTTCCCGCGACAGGGTGCCGATGGCGGCGTAGTCGATGCCGCTGGGGATGGGGCGCTGCTCCTCTTTCTTCACCTGGTCGATCTGCTGCTGCTGGCGCGACAGGTAGCCGCTGTATTTGATGTCGATCTCAGCCCCCTCCCGCACGTCCTGGGGCAGATCCGCCGGCGCCAGGCCATGGCGCAGCAGGTCGGTGCTGTGGAACCCGGGGCGGCGCAGCAGGTCCGCCAGGGTGATGGAGCCCTTGATGGCGGCTCCGGTTTGGGCCTCCACGGCGGCGGCGGCGGGGTCGCTGGCCTTGAGCCGCACCGTGTTGAGCCGTTGTTGTTCGGCGGCGATCGCCCCCTGCTTGCGTTGGAAGAGCTCCCAGCGGCGGTCGTCGATCAGCCCCAGCTCGCGCCCCAGGGGGGTGAGCCGCCGGTCGGCGTTGTCGCCCCGCAGCACCAGGCGGTATTCGCTGCGGCTGGTGAGCACCCGGTAGGGCTCCCGCAGGTCCTTGGTGATCAGGTCGTCGATCATCGTGCCGATGTAGCTGCCCTCCCGCGGGAAGTGCACGGGCGTTTGCCCCCGCAGCTGCCGCACCGCATTGAGGCCCGCCACCAGCCCCTGGGCCGCCGCCTCCTCGTAGCCGGTGGTGCCATTGAGTTGGCCGGCGGAGTAGAGGCCCTGCACCCGTTTGGTTTCCAGGGAGGGTTTGAGCTGCGTGGCGGGCAGGTAGTCGTAATCCACCGCATAGGCGGGGCGCAGCATCACGCATTGCTCCAGGCCCGGCAGGGTGCGCAGCAGCTCCAGCTGCAGCCGCTCCGGCAGCCCCGTGGAGAAGCCCTGCACATAGATCTCCGGCGTGTCGCGCCCCTCGGGCTCCAGGAAGATCTGGTGCGACTCCTTGTCGGCGAAGCGCACGATCTTGTCTTCGATCGAGGGGCAGTAGCGGGGGCCCTTGCTGTCGATGAAGCCGCCGTAGATCGGGGTGAGGTGGAGGTTGTCGCGTCCGAGCCCGGTGTAGCCGCCGGGTTCGGTGTGGCTGCCGGCGCTCATCATGGTGACGCCGAGCTACATGCAGGTCATCATCGAGGAGTTCCGCCGCCAGGGCAAGGACCCGTCGGCGATGTCGGTGCA
>RHBP01000268.1 GCA_010030955.1 Synechococcaceae bacterium WBB_10_009
ATTCCGATGGTGCCCTTTTGCCGCACGCCGGAGGAGGGGGATCGGGTGTTGGCGGAGATGGCCAGCCAGGGCCTGGTGCGCGGCGAAGGGGGCCTGGAGGTGTACGTGATGTGCGAGCTGCCCAGCAACGTGATCGCCGCCGAGGCCTTTGCCCAGCGCTTCGATGGCTTCTCCATCGGCTCCAACGACCTCACCCAACTCACCCTCGGGCTCGACCGTGATTCAGCCCTGGTGGCGGAGCTCTTCGATGAACGGCAGGACGCCGTGGTGAGCCTGATTCAGATGGCCATCCGCACGGCCAAGCGCTGCGGCCGCAAGGTCGGCATCTGCGGCCAGGCCCCGAGCGATCACCCCGAATTCGCCGCCCTGCTGGTGCGGGAGGGCATCGATTCGATCAGCCTCAACCCCGACGCGGTGCTCACCACCCGCGTGGCGGTGGCCGCCATCGAGGCCGAGCAGATCAGCAGCAGCCCTGCCGCTGCGCCCGCCGGCTCCGCCAACGCTCCATAGGGTCCGATTAGCGGGCCGGGGAGGTCATGGCGGGGAATGCTGACATTCCGGTTGGCGAGGCGCCCGATGCCCTCGAGCAGGAGCTGCAACGCCACGGCCTGCAGCGCGACGGGCTGATCGAAATCCTCACCGCCGCCCAACGGCAGCACGGCTGGCTCAGCCCAACGGTGCTCACCACCATCTCCACCCGGCTGCAGCTACCCCTGAGCCAGGTGTTGGGCACCGCCAGCTTCTACCACCTGTTTCGCTTCGAACCCCCACTCCCCCATCGCTGCCTGGTGTGCACCGGCACCGCCTGCCATGTGCTCGGTGCTCCATGGCTGCTCGCCGCCCTGCGGCAGGAGCCCCTGCCGGAGCGGGGGATGGAACTGGGCGAGGTGCGCTGCATCGGCAGCTGCAGTGGAGCCCCCCTGGTGGTGATTGATGGGCAGGTGCTCAATCACCAGAGCCCCACCAGTGCCGTGCAAGCGGTGCGCTCCGTTGGCATGGCCCCATCCATGGCCACCACCCAGCCATGACGGCCACAGCGGTGCGGATCTGCACGGCATCAAGCTGCCGCAGCCGCGGCGGCGAAGCGATCCGCGCCGGCCTGGCCCCGGTGGCAGCCGGCAGTGGCGGCCGGGTGCAGGTCACGGGGGTGGGCTGCCTGGGCCCCTGCAGCGATGGCCCCCTGATGGCGATCGGCCAACGCCTGTTCAGCCTCGAGGCCCCGGCGCCCGAGCCCCTGGCCCGCAGCCTGCAGCACGCGTTGAACGACAACGCCCTCGAAACGTGGCGCCCCCCGGGTTGCCCGTTGATCCCCGCCGATGACGCCTTCCTGCGGTTGCAGCGGCGCCTGGTGCTGCAGCGATGCGGCGTGGTCGACCCCGAATCGATCGAGGCGGCGCTGGCCCATGGCAGCTACCGGCAGCTGCAACAGGTGCTCAACGGCAACACCCCCGCCGCGGTGATCGATGCGGTACGCCGCAGCGGCCTGCGTGGTCGCGGCGGTGCCGGCTACCCCACCGGGCTGAAGTGGGCCACCGTCGCCGCCATGCCCGCCGGCGACAAGGTGGTGGTGTGCAACGCGGATGAGGGCGACCCGGGTGCCTTCATGGATCGCACGGTGATGGAGGGCGATCCCCATCGGCTGTTGGAGGGTATGGCCATCGCCGCC
>RHBP01000269.1 GCA_010030955.1 Synechococcaceae bacterium WBB_10_009
ATCGACCTGGAACCCTGGAGCGGGCTGCTGCGGCAGGAGGTCAAGGAGCGCTTTCCCAGCGAAGAGCAGGGCTGGCGCTCTGCACCGCAGGATCTGGTGCTCAGCCGCGCTGACGGCAGCCGCTACAACCCTCTGGCCGAGCTCATGCTGCAGGCCGGCACATTGCGCCAACGCCTGCTCGAGGAGCTGCAGGATTCAGCACCCGACGCGCCCCCCCGCACCGTGCTGCTGGTGGGGCACAACGCCATTTTGCGAGCGCTGGTGCTGCAGCTGCTGGGTCTGCCTGCCAGCCACTTCCGCAGGCTGCGCATTGACAACGCGTCGATTTCGGTGTTCAACCTCGCAGCCGACGGCAGCGTGCAGGTGGAGTCACTCAACGGCTGCGGACATCTGGGTGGGTCGCTGCCGGCCAAGGGCACAGGCCAACGGCTGGTGCTGGTGCGCCACGGCGAAACCGACTGGAACCGGCAGGGCCGCTTTCAGGGTCAGATCGACATTCCACTCAATGCCAACGGGCAGGCCCAGGCCGAGGCTGCAGCCCAGGGTCTGGCCGATGTGCACCTGGACCGGGCCTACACCAGTGCGATGGCCCGTCCGCGTCAGACGGCCGAAGCGATCCTGCGCTGTCATCCAGGCGTACCCCTCACCAGCACCCGCGGATTGGTCGAAATCGGCCATGGCCTCTGGGAGGGTCAGCTCGAAGCGGAGATCGCCGCAAGCTGGCCCCTGCTGTTGGCCGACTGGAAGGTCAGACCAGAAACCGTTGAGATGCCCGAAGGCGAGACGCTGCAGCAGGTCTGGGACCGTTCGCTTGCCTGCTGGCAAACCATCGTCGCCGGGCTGCGCTGCGACGAAACGGCGCTGGTGGTGGCCCACGACGCGGTCAACAAGACCATCCTCTGCGCCCTGCTGGGGTTGGCCCCCGGAGACATCTGGGCCATCAAGCAGGGCAATGGCGGCATCACCGTGATCGACTATCCCTCGGGAGCATCCGGCGATCCGGTGGTGACGGCCATGAATCTCACCCATCATCTTGGAGGAGTACTTGATCGCACTGCCGCAGGAGCTCTCTGAGCCCGAGGCGACCGGCGATCCGCAGCCGACCCGCAGCCAATGCCCCAAGCGCCGCTCTGGCTTCAGAACCTCACCGTGGTGCGGGGTCCCGATCAGACCATCGCCCACGCCGAGGCGCTGCTGGGACGCGATGGGGTGCTGCTGGGCCTTGATCAGGACGCCGCCGATCAGGCACAAAGCCTGGGACTGAGCCCCATCCAGACCGGCGGCTGGGTGCTGGGCCCAAGCCTGGTGGACCCCCACAGCGTGCTGGAGAACCCCCTGCTGGGACGGGCCGAAACCCTTATCAGCCTGGTGCGGGCGGCGGCCCAGGGGGGCTACGGCCAGGTGGCCCTGCTGCCCTGGGGCGATCCACCCCGGGACCATCCCGATCGCCTGCAGCTGCCCAGCCCGGCGCTGGCACCCCGGGTGCACCTCTGGGGAAGCCTGGATCGGGGCACAGGGGGCCAGGACCTGTCGCCCCACAGCGAGCTGCTGGCGGCCGGTGCCATCGGCCTGGCCTCGGCTGCTGTGCTGCCCACATCGGTGCTGCTGGAGCGCAGCCTGCAGCTGGGCGAACTCGGGGATCATCCGCTGCTGCTGGCCCCCCGC
>RHBP01000270.1 GCA_010030955.1 Synechococcaceae bacterium WBB_10_009
CGCTGGCGCTGGACACCCCCGCCCAGCGCCAGCGGATCTACGGGCTCAAGCGCACCTATGAAGCCCTGGCCCGCAACGACAGCTGGCTGATCAACGTCACCGCCGCCCCCGATGGCGTCGCCCAGACGATCAACGAAGCCCTGATCAACGCCAACAACACATTCGTGGGCACCGTGCTCTACGAGCACCGGGTGGTCACCAGCCAACTCTTCGGCTACGGGCGGGTGATCAGCGCCAACGACGCCCTCAACGGCCAGGCCCAGACCGCCGCCGGCCTGGGCCTGCGCTGGGCACCGATCCGGGGGCTCAACATGAACCTGTTCAGCGAGGCCTACCAGGGCCAGCTGGGCCGGATCAACAGCACCGATCTGCTGCTGCGGGTCAACGGCTCGCTGCTCGATCAGGGCCACTGGAACGCCGAATGGAAGGAGGATCGCCCCGTCTGGAACGAGCGCTCCCTGTATGTCGATGCCGCCTGGTTCGTCAACCAGGGCCAGACCCTGAGCCTGCTGCGCTACAGCCAGGGCCGCACCTGGCGGCTGGGCGGTGGACCGGCCCAGACCCTGAGCCCCTACCTGCTGGGCCAGTTCACCCAGCAGAACAACCAGACCGACCTGCGGGTGGGCCTGGGCCTGCGCTGGCAGCTGTGGGTCGGCCAAGACCAGCGGCGCGCCTACCGACGCAAGCTCACGGCCAGGACCGAGCTGCAGCAGTCGCTGGGCGGCACGCTCTACAGCAACGGCACCGGCGTGGTGCTCAGCCTGCAGATCGATCGATGACCCGCCCTTGGCTGTTGCGGCGTCTCGTGCTCAGCCTGGGTCTGGGGGCGGCCCTGGCAACGGCCCTGGCACAGCCGGCCGCGGCCGAAAGCGTCTTCTACCAGCCCCTCAACCGCGACAGCAGCCTGGGCCCGCAGCAGTGGCAGCAGATCTGGCAGCAGACCCGGGCCCAGGGGTTTGAGGCGGTGATCGTGCAGTGGAGCGCCTACGGCGACGAACGCTTCGAGCAACACGACTGGTTGCTGGCCAGCCTGGCCGAGGCCCATCGGCAGGGACTGGCCCTGGTGATCGGCCTGGCGGCCGACCCGGCCTATTTCCAGACGGTGCTGCAACCCGGCTGGAAGGACCGTTTCAATGATTACTGGGCCGGGCTGCAGCGCCAGTCGCTGAGCCAGCAGCAGCGGCTGCTGCCCCGGCTCAACCAGCTGGGCCTGCCCGTGGCCGGCTGGTACCTGCCCGCCGAACTGTCGGATCGGCTGTTTGCCGCGGCGCCGCGGCGCGAGGCGATCCGCAGCCAGCTGCAGCAGCTGGCCAGCCGGCTCGGGGGGCCCCTGCACATCAGCGCCTACAGCACCGGCCAGCTGTCGCCGGCCGCCAATGGGGCCTGGCTGCAACAGCTGCAGGACGCCGGCCTGCAGGTCTGGTGGCAGGACGGCACCGGCACCGGCGAACTGCCGGCCCTGGTGCGCCAGGCCTACCAGGAGGCCGTGCCCTGCCCGGTGGGCATCGTGCGCGAAGCCTTTCGCCAGACCTCGGCCCCGGGCGCACCGTTCCAGGCCGTGCCAGCAGCACCCCAGCCACCGCTGCCGTGCCACCCCAACGCGGTGTTCGCCCTGCAGTACCTCCCGTGGGCCGGGGCGCTCAGGCCTTC
>RHBP01000028.1 GCA_010030955.1 Synechococcaceae bacterium WBB_10_009
TCGATCAGGCCGCGGCGATCCGCCGGGGGCACCTGCTCAGCGGCCTGGCGGTAGGTGGCCAGCTCACCGCCGCGGAAGCGGTAGATGGCCTGCTTGGGGTCGCCCACCATCACCAGCAGGTGCCGCGGCTGGGGGCCACCGAAGGCCCGCTGCAGGATGCGCCACTGGATCGGATCGGTGTCCTGGAATTCATCGATCAGGGCGGCGCGGTAGCGGTGGGCCACCGCCTCCAGCAGGGGGGATGGGGCCTGGGGGTCTGGGCCCGGGTCGAGCTGCTCCAGCAGTTGGCTGAACCCCATCTGGCCGGCCGCCTCGCGGCGCAACGCCAGCTCGCGGCGGCCCCAGTGGGCCAGGTGCAGCAGCAGCAGCTCCGCCGGACCCTCCAGCAGGGCGGCGATGGCCTCCAGCAGCGGCCGCTGGGGCAGCGACACCCCATCGCCGTGGGCCTGGGCCGCCGCCTTGGTGAACGGGCCGGGGTGGAAGTACTCGTGCAGGTCGCGCTGGGCCAGCACCGTGGCGTAGTCGGGCACGGCGCCGCCGAGGCCCTCGATCCAGCTCTGCACCCGCTCCAGCCGGTCGGGCTTGGGGTTGAGCCGGTAGGGCTTGTAGGTGAAGCCGAGGCTGTGCAGCTCGGTGGCGGCCGCCGCCAGCTGCTGTTCAAGGGCTTCGGCGCCGTGGTGCCAGTGGGCCAGGAACGTGTGCCAACGTTGGGCCCACAGCGCTGAGAGCTGCGGGGCCAGGGGCTGGTTGGCATCGAGTTCGGCCGGCAGGGGATCGAGCCTGAGGGCCGGATCGCCATCGAGGCTGGCCAGCAGCTGGCTGAGTTGGCCTGGATCGATCTGCAGCTGCTGCAGGCCCGCCAGCAGCCCGGGTTCCAGGGGCAGCACCTGCTGGCGCCAGTAGTCGTGCACCAGCTGCTGGCGCCGCTCCTGGGCGTCGGTTTCCAGGCTCACCGCAGGCCCCAGGCCCGCCTCCAGGGCCTGGCGCTGCAGCGTGCGGCGGCAGAAGCCGTGGATGGTGGTGATGTCGGCCCGTTCGAGCTGCTCGAGCGCCAGCAGCAGCCGGCCCCGCAGGGGGGCCAGGGGCCGCTGGCGCTGCCCCTGCAACCACCCCTGCAGGGGGGCATCGAGGTCGTGGTCGGTTTCGGCGGGGGCCTCCAGCCGCTGCAGGGCCTGCTGCAGCCGCCGGGCGATGCGGTCGCGCAGCTCGGCGGCGGCGGCTTCGGTGAAGGTCACCACCAGCAGCTGCTCCACCGAGGGGGGATCGGCCCCTTCGCTGAGCAGCCGCAGCACCAGGTGGGCCAGGGCGAAGGTTTTGCCCGTGCCGGCACTGGCCTCCAGCAGCCGCAGGCCGGGGCTGAGGGGCAACTGGTTGGCCTCAAAACGCTCCAGGGCGCTCATCGCTTCAGCTCCGTGCGCCGCTCCAGCAGCGGGGTGTGCAGGGCCAGGGCCAGCTGCTGCCGCTCCGGGGTGAGCAGGGCGCTGAGGGGCAGGTCGGCCCCAAAGCAGAGGGCCTGCACCGCCTCGCGCCGCTCCGCCGGTTGCTGGTGCCCCCCCTCCCAGGCGCTGAGGGCCAGGCTCCAGCCGCGGCCCTGGCCCGGTTTGGCCACCTCACCGCAGGCGTAGGCCCACCCGGTTTGCGGGGGCAGGGGCCAACAGGGCGTGCGGTGGCTGTGGCTCCAGGCCAGCAGTTGCTCCAGCAGCGGCTCGGCCTCATCGGCGCTGGGGGCCTGCAGCTGCTCCAGCACCCGAAAGCGATCCCCATCGCGGCCCACCAGCGCCGCGCCGCTGGGCCCCTGGCCGGCGGCGGCGGCCAGCAGCAGCTCCCCCCACAGCCGCAGCCGTTGGGGGGTGCGGGGCCGGGCGGTGTGCACCAGCACCAGTTGCCCTCCATGCCAGGGCAGGTCGCCCGACAGATCCCGCCAGGCCACGGGGCGCCGCTCGCCGGGCCCCAGCTGCTCCAGGCAGGCCTGCAGCGACAGCCAGCGCTGCTCGAGCCCCTGGCGCTCCAGCTCCCCCGCCGCCTGGGGCGGCAGCAGCCCGCGGCCGCGGCTGAGCAGGCCCCAATCGGGCACGGCTTCGGCGCCGGTGTGCTCCCGCAGCAGGGCGGCCCGCTGGCGCTCCTGCAGCTCGAGGGGCTCGAGGTCGAGCACGGGGCTGTCCCATTCCTGGGGCCGCAGCTGCAGCTGCTCCAGCCACTGGCGTTGGGGCGCCTCCAGCCAGGCCAGCAGGGCCCCCCAGGGGTCTGCTGGCGTCTGGGGGGTTGGGCTTTCGCCGGCAGGCGCGGCAGACGCGATGGCACTGAAGGCCAGGCCGCGGGGGGGCTCGCTGCCCCGCTCCAGCTGCTGCTCCAGCTGTTGGCGGGCCTGCAGCAGCCGTTGGTCGCAGCTGCTGGGGGGCCAGGGGGCCGCGGGCAGGAAGTTGCTGCGCTCCAGCGGGTGGGCGGCGTGCTGGCGCAGGGGTGGCCCCTGGGGCAGGCGCGCCCCCAGCCACTCGAGCCATTGGCGCACGGGGGTGCAGGCTTCGAGCGGTTCGCCGCTGCGCTCTTCGCGGCAGCTCCAGCTGATCAGCAGGTGCTGGCGGGCCGAGAGCAGGCTCTCCAGCAGCACGTAGCGGTCCTGGTCGCCGCCGTTGGGGTCGCCCAACTGCCGCTGCTGCTCCAGCAGGTGGAACCCGGGCCGCGGCCGCTGGCGGGGGAACTGGCCCGCATCCAGCCCCATCAACACCACCACCTTGTGGGGGATGGCGCGCATGGGCTCGAGGGCGCTGATGGTGAGGGCGCCGGAGCGGTGGCCGAAGCGGCCGCTGGATTCGCTCAGCCGCTCCCCCAGCACCTCCGCCACCACCGGCGCCGCCAGCTGCAGGGGGCTGGCCTCGGCCACGGCGGCCCAGTCCGCCAGGGCGGCATGGATGCTCTGCAGCTCCCAGGCGGCGCTGCCGCCATCGCCGAACAGCTCCGTGAGCAGGCGCCGCAGCCCCGCCACCCAGGCGGCCGGCGGCCGCCGCCGCCCCAACCAGCGCAGGCTGCGCAGCAGCTGCCGCAGCAGGGCCAGCCACTGCCCCTGCTGCTCCAGGCTGCCCTCCATGGCCAGGGGTGCCGTGTTGCCAAGGGCCAGACCGGGCTGGTCGGGCAGCACCAACCCGAGCACCAGCCGGTCGATGGCCCAGCTGAGGCTGTGGGTGCCGTCATCGCCGCGGTCGCTGCCATCGAGGCCCCAGCGGAAGCCGGCCCGTTGCAGCAGCGCCGTGATCGGCCCGGCGTCGTCGGGGTCGATGCCATGGGCGTTGAGCAGCGGTGCGCAGCCCAGCAGCAGCTCCAGGGCGCTGGCGGTGAGCCGCTGACCGCCCAGCTGCAGCAGCGCCAACAGCCCCTGGCTGATGCCGGCTTCGCTCTGTTGGCTGCGGTCGGTGAGGCGCCAGGGCAGGGCCACGCCGGTGGCCTCGCTGTCGCCGAACACCGCCCCCACCAGCGGCGCGAAGGCCTCCACCTGGGGGGTCATCACCAAGATGTCGCGCGGTTCGAGCTGGGGATCGGCCGCCAACAGCTGCAGGATGCGGTCGCGCACCACCTGCAGCTGCCGCAGCCGGCCCGGGCAGGCGTGGAACTCCAGGGAGCTGTCGCCCGGCCGCCAGTGCAGGGCATCGGCGGCACCGGCCTGGTCGCTGAGGCCGCTGGCCAAGCGCTGCTGCAGCTGCTCCAGCAGGGTGGGCTCACGGCCTTCGCTGCGGGCGGCCGCGGCGGCATCCAAGAACAGATCCCCCTCGCGCCATTGGCCCAGCTGGTGCTCGCCGCTGCCCTCCAGCAGCTGCTGGAATTCGGCCCCCAGCCGCCCGAAGCGGGCCTCCAGCCCGGGCACCTCCAGCAGCCACTCGGCCCCCAGGGGCTCGCTGGGGCCGGCGCCATCGCGGCGTTGCCAGAGGTCGCGGCAGGGGGTGAGCAGGTAGAGCTCCACCGGCAGCACGGCGGACAGGGCCTGCAGCAGCTCCACCTGCACCGGCGCCAGGCTGCTGAGGCCGAACAGCCGCAGGGGGCCGCCGGGGGGATCGGCGGGGCGCCAGCCCCCCTGCAGGGCAGCGATCAGCTGGCGGGCCCGCAGGCCGAAGGGCAGCTCCGGCAGCTGGGCCGCCAGGCTGCGCAACAGCAGGGGTTGCCAGCGCCAGGGGGCCTCCAGGGGGCGGCCGCTGGCGTCGCAGTCGCGCCCTTGCAGCCAGGCCTCCACCAGGGCCGGGCGGTAGAGGCCGTAGTCGTCGAGGGCGTCGGCGATCGCGCGCGCCAGCTGCCACAGGGGCAGGTCGAGCTGATGGGGCGGCTGGCGCCGCTGCTGCAGCCAGTGCCGCAGGGGGGCCGCCTCCGGCGCCTCCAGCAGTTGCGGCAGCAGCTCCAACACCGGCCACACCAGGTTCTGGGCCCGCCAGGGGTCGGGGCCGGCGGCGGCCCCGGTTGGCGCATCGGGGGTTGCCTGGGGCAGCAGCTCCGCCACCAGCTGGCGCAGGCGGGCGCTGGGGAAGGGGAAGCGCAGGTTGGCGGCGATGCCGGCGCCATTGCCCAGGGCGATCTGCTCCCCCAGCCAGCGGCTGGTGGGCCAGGTGTTGACAATCACCTGCACCGGCTCGAAGGGGCCCGGGGGCTCCAGCCGCAGTTGGGTGGCCAGCAGCTGCGCCAGCAGGTCAGCGCGGTTGCTGCGGTAGAGCGTGAGCAAGGCTCAGCGGCTGCTCAGGGCCGGCTGCGATGGATCGGTGCTGCGCAGGCCGGGCAGGGGTTGGGCCAGGTCGGGCCGCAGGCCCGGCACCGAGAGCACGGCCCGGGTTTCGGGGCAGTAGGCGCTGAGCTCGCCGCCGTAGCAGGCGCCGGTGTCCACCATCACGATGTGGCGCAGGCGGCGCACATGGGGGCCGGGGGTGTGGCCGATCACCACCTCACCGAAGCGGCCGTCGTAGTGCTGCCAAAACTCGAGCCGCACCTGCAGATCCGGTTGCCAGGTGAGCGGGTTGAAGCCGGCGTGGGTGGCCACCCAGCCATCGCCCCAGTAGGCCATCGGCAGGTGCTGCAGCCGCTCCAGCCACTGGCGGCAGCGTTGATCCCCCAGCTGGCGGTAGGTGTCGCAGCCGGCCAGCTTGCGGCCGGAAAACCAGCTCTCGCTGCGCAGGGAGGTGATCAGATCCTGTTCGTGGTTGCCCCGCAGCCACACGGCGCGGCCGCTGTCCACCAGCCCCCAGATGCGCTCCATGCTGGCGGCGATGGAGGGGCCGCGGTTGATCGCGTCGCCGCAGAAGATCAGCCGGTCGTCGGCGGGGAGCCGCAGCAGCAGCTGATCGAGCGCCTCAGCGCAGCCATGGACATCCCCGATCACCCAATGGCACGAGCGGGGCGGGACGGGCGTCATACAGACGGCGCATTGGCCCCAGTGTGCCGTGCCCCCCCGCGGTCTGTCAGCGGGTGTGGATCATCAAACGCTGATAACTTGCCCTTAACCCGGGGGTGGAGCGCAGCCGTTCGATGGACTCCCAGCCCGATCCCAGCCGCCCCGATCCCGCGCCACCCATGGACCCGCGCAGCCTCCCGGTGGGGCAACGGGTGGCGATCTTGGTGAAGGCCCTCGACGGGGCCAAACGCACCAACGAGGCGCTGGCCCGCTGCAGCAATGGCGATCAGATGGTGGAGGTGTTGCTGGATGCCTCCAGCAAGCTGGGGCTTGGCCTCAGCCGCGCCGAGCTGGTGCGCACCCCGCCGATCCGCGATTGGGTGTGGTGGAAAAACAAGGAGGCGCTGCTCACCATCGGCGACGCCAAGCCCCGCTACCAGCAGGACGGCGAGCGGGGCCGCCCCGGCGGTGAGGACGAGCAACCCCGCCGCAAATTCCTGGGGCTGTTCTGAGCGATGGCCCCGGTTGGCCCCTGCGGCGCCCGCCCTCAGGCGGCGCTGGCCAGGGCGTCGGGGATGGAGGCGCTGGGGGCCTCGAAGCTGCCCTTGGCCACGAACTCCAGGCGCAGCTTCATGAAATCGATGAATTTGGGGTCGGTGGACACCACCGCCGCCGCCGGCTGGGGCACCGCCGCCGCCACCGCCGCCAGTTCGGGGGCCTGCAGGAAGGCGGGGCGCTTCACCAGCCAGAAATCGATCGCCTTGCCCTGCTCGCCGTAGTTGCGCACCCGCTCGCGCAGCACCTCATCGAGGGGCTCCTCCACGGTGAGAAAGGCCTCACTGGCGGCCACGAAGTGGTACTGGGTCATGGATGGCAGCTGCCGAACAGGGGGTCGTGGCGGGGATTCTGAACCAGGGCCTTCATCTGGCGAACCGCTTCCTCCAGCCCCACCGCCAGGGCGCGGGCCACGATCGTGTGGCCGATGTTGAGCTCCTCCATCCCGGCGATGGCGGCCACCGGCTCCACGTTTTGGTAGGTGAGGCCGTGGCCGGCGTTGACCCGCAGCCCCAGGTTGCGGGCCAGGGCGCTGCCCTCGGTGAGCCGGGCCAGCTCCAGGGGCTGCTGGGCCCAGCTGGCTTCGGCGTAGGTGCCCGTGTGCAGCTCCACCCAGCGGGCTCCGCTGGCCTGGCAGGCCTGCAGCTGGGCCGGATCCGCATCCACAAACAGGCTCACGCCGATGCCGGCGCCCTGCAGCCGTCCCACCAGCCCCGTGAGGCTCTGCAGCTGGCCGGCCACGTCCAGGCCCCCTTCGGTGGTGACCTCCTCGCGCTTCTCGGGCACCAGGGTCACCATGTCGGGCTGGATCCGCAGGGCGATGGCCTCCATCTCCGCGGTGGCGGCCATCTCCAGGTTGAGCCGGCTGCGCACGGTCTGGCGCAGCAGTTCCACGTCGCGGTCCTGGATGTGGCGCCGGTCTTCGCGCAGGTGCACGGTGATGCCATCGGCGCCCCCCAGCTCCGCCAGCAGGGCGTAGCTCACCGGGTCGGGCTCCACGGTGCGGCGGGCCTGGCGCACGTTGGCGATGTGGTCGATGTTGACGCCGAGGCTGGCCATGGAGGGGGCTGTGGCAGCGGGGTGGGGCTGATGCGGATCCTATGGATCACGGCCCGCTCGAGGAAGTGCCCGCCGGAGCGGCGTGGGCCCACGGGGCAGTTTTACGGTTTGGGCTGATGCGCAGCATTGGGTGAGCGGGCCGATGGCGGTGCAGGGCAGCGCAGCCCCCCACAGCTCCCCGGAGGCGCTCACCCGGCGGGAGCGCTCCCTGTGCCACGGCATCAACCCCTGGCTGGCGCCCCTGGCCATGTGGCTCACCCAGGACGTGGCCCTGAGCGGCTTTTTCCTGGGCGGTGTGCGGGTGCTGGGGGGGGAGCACCTGCCGCGGCGGGGCCCGGTGCTGCTGGCCCCCACCCACCGCTCCCGCTGGGATGCGCTGATGCTGCCGCGGGCGGCGGGGCGGCGGGTCACCGGCCGCGATTGCCGCTTCATGGTGACCCTCGATGAGATGACCGGCCTGCAGGGCTGGTTTTTGCAGCGGCTGGGTTGCTTCCCGGTGAATCCGCGCCGGCCCACCGCGGCTTCGCTGCGCTTCGCCGTGGAGCTGCTGGAGGACGGCCAGCAGCTGGTGGTGTTCCCGGAGGGGCGGATCATGCAGGACGACGGTCCGCTGCGGCTGATGCAGGGGCTGGCGCGGCTGACGGCCCTGGCGGAGGGGCAGGGGGTGCCGGTGCCTGTGGTGCCGGTGGGCATCGCCTACGGCCATGGCAAACCCCGCCTGGGGGATCGGGCGGCCCTGTGCTTCGGGGAACCGCTGCGGCTGGCCGGCGGGGAGCGGGAGCACGTGGCCGCCCTCAACGCCCAACTGCTGCATGGCCTGGGGGCCGCCGAGCGCACCGCCCGCGCCGCCGTGGGGCGGCCGCTGCAACGCCCTTAAAGTTCGGCGACTTGAACCGCCCCCCGTGCGCCGGCCCCTCACCGCTCTGGCCCTCAGCGCCCTGAGCCTGACCGCCCTGACGGCCCTTGCCCCCCAGCCTGGCCGCGCCCAGGAGGATCCGCAGAAAGTGCTGCAGGCCCCCGGCGGCCTCAACCTGGCCGCCATCAAGGCCACCGTGGCCAAGGGCGATGCCGCCGCCGCCGCCGGCAAGCTGCCCCAAGCCAAGGCCGATTACGACCAGGCCCGCCTGGCCGCCCAGAACCTGGGTCGCTTTTACCGCAACCTCAGCGGCTCCTTCCGCGGCCTCGATGCCCGCATCCCCCGGGAGATGGACCAGAAGGGCCGCGAGGCCCTGGAGCTGCAGGCCAGCATCAACCTGCGGTTGGCGGCCCTGCTGCGCCGCATGAACCAGCCCGAAGTGGCGGTGCCGCTGCTGGTGGAGGTGGTGCAGATCATGACCCCCGCTTCAGGCCAGGGTCAGAAGGCCTACCAGGGGCTGGTGGAGCTGGGGTTCGTGGAAACCCCCTACAACGCCCCCCTGCCCACCGGCGGCAACTGAGTGCTGCCTAAAGTCGGCGGCCAGATCGCTTGAGGCCATGGTTCATCCCGACCAGGTGCGGGCCGCCATCCACCAGGCCCTGCCCGACGCCACCGTGGAGGTGGAAGACCTCACCGGCGGTGGCGATCACCTGCAGGTGACGGTGGTGTCCAGCGCCTTCGATGGCCTGAGCCGCGTCAAGCAGCATCAACTCGTCTACGGCGCCCTGCGCAGTGAGCTGGCCAGCGAGGCCATCCACGCCCTGGCCCTGCAGACCTCCACCCCCTCCTGAACCCAGCCCCAGAGCACAGCCATGGACGCCTCCCTCAAGCAGCGCATCGACGACCTGGTGGGCAGCAGCCCGGTCTTCGTGTTCATGAAGGGCAACAAGCTGATGCCCCAGTGCGGCTTCAGCAACAACGTGGTGCAGATCCTCAACGCCCTGGCGGTGCCGTTTGAAACCTTCGACGTGCTCTCCGACATGGAGATCCGCCAGGGGATCAAGGATTACTCCGAGTGGCCCACCATCCCGCAGGTGTACGTGAACGGCGAGTTCATCGGCGGCTCGGACATCCTGATCGAGATGTACAACTCCGGCGAACTGCGCGAGAAGCTGGCGGTGGCGCTGGCTTGAGCCCGACGCCCTAATTGCGGCTGCGCTCGTAGAGGGTGCGCAGGTCGCCGTCGGGGCCAATGAAACTGGAGGGGTCGAGGATCCAGCGGTCCACCAGCTCCTCCAGCCGCCGTTGGGAGATGGGGTCGAGGATTTCGGTGCGGCGCAGGGCGTGCAGGTAGCCGTCGGCATAGAGGCGCAGCTCCGAAGGGCTGTGGTAGCCGCTCGCCAGCGACTGGCAGGCATCACACAGCGACTGGAAGTGGCGGATGGCGTCTGGGTTCTGCAGGGCGGTCATGGCCGGACCGGTGGGGATTTCCGGATGGGGACAGCTGGCAAGGCAGCGCCTGATACCACTGTGGCGAGGAAATTGCGGATAGCCTAGGTACAGGCATGGAGAAGCGGTTGGAACCTGCTGCGGTTGGGTCCGCCCCGAGTGCCTCGGATGCTGCGCTCAAGCGCGTGCTCGTGGTGGACCCCCACCCCACCCTGCGCACCGTGCTGGCGCAACGGCTCCGCCAGGACGGCCACCTGGCCGCCGCCGTGGCCAGCGCCGCCGAAGCGGTGGCCCTCTGCGAGGAGCTGACGCCGGATCTGCTGGTGGCGGCGGAGCTGCTGGAGGAGACCACCGCCCTCAAGCTCGGCGGGCAGCTGCGCTGCCCGGTGATGGTGCTCACCGCCCGCTCCGGCTCCGACCCGGTGGTGTCGCTGTTGGATGCCGGCGCCGACGACGTGCTGCGCAAACCCTTCGGCCTGGAGGAGCTGGCGGCCCGCTGCCGCTCCCTGCTGCGCCGCAGCGGCAGTGGCCTGCAGGAGCGGGTGTGCGTGGGGCCGCTGGAGGTGCACCTGCTGCTGCGCCAGGTGACCCTCAAGGACCAGCCGGTGGAGCTGAGCCCGCGCGAATTCGCGCTGCTGTGCGCGCTGCTGATGCCCCCGGGCATGGTGCGCAGCCGCAGCGAACTGCTGCGCATGGCCTGGCCGCCCTTCAGCGGCGGCCCCCGCTCGGTGGACACCCAGGTGCTCACCCTGCGCCGCAAGCTCGAGCAGGCGGGCCTGGGGGAGGGCGGCGGCATCGAAACCGTGCGCCAGCAGGGCTACCGCTTCAGCCTCGACACCATCCCCGAGCCCGGCGAAAGCCTGCTGGTGAGCCAGGTGCGCTAGGTGCTCGGCGCTAAGAGCTAAGCGCTGAGCAGTCGCCAGGCGCCGATCGCCAGTTCGCCCACCAGCATCAGGGCGCAGAGGGCGGCCAGGAGCTGGTAGGTCCAGGGGGGGCTGATGCGGCCGATGGCGCTGATGTTGAGGCCCGTGGCCTGGCCGAACTGGCCCAGAAACGCCTCGAAGGCTTGCACCCGCTGCGGCAACAGGTAGGCCGAGCCCTGCCCATCCCGCACGTAGAACACCCGGCCCCCCTGGCTGGTGGCCACCGGGGTGAGACCGCGGATGTCGGCCCAGTTGAGCTGCCAGCCGCGGCGCAGCAGCCAGGCGCACCAGGGGGGATGGCCCACGCGCATGCCGGTGGCGCTGAGCTCCACCCGCTCGCTCACCAGGGCCAGGATCAGCGCCAGCCCCAGGGGCAGGGCGCCCCACAGCCAAGGCCGCAGCCCCTCAGGGGCCATCCAGGGCAGGGGCAGCACCAGGGCCAGATACAGGCTGATCAGGGTGAAGCGGATCAGCGGCGCCATGGGGTAGGTGGCGCTGGGGATGGCGGGGGCGCTGGTCACTGGGGTGGGGTCAGCGGTCGTCGGCGGAGCCGGGCAGCGGCTCGATCAGGGTGGGGGGCTGGTAGCGGCCGGCGAACACCTCCTGCTCGCGCCCTTTCCAGAACTCCCCGAGCCGCATCAGGTCGGCGTGGGCCTCCTGAAGCCTGTTCATGTACTCCTGCGGATCCATCTCCTGGCGGGCTTCCTTGAGCTTGGTGAGCCGCAGCAGCTGCAGCATCCAGGGTTTGCTCAGCTCACCGCGCTGCTCCAGGTAGCGGGCCAGGTCGGCGGCGCTGGGGGTGGCGTCCATGGCGGCGGCTGGGGGGATCAGCGGGGCGCCAGCCTAGTTAGACCGGCGGCTCAGGCGGGTAGGGCCCAGGGGTTGAGGCCCAGGTCGGCGCCGATGCGGTGGGCGCAGGCGAAGCCGCTGAAGGCCACGGCGTTGAGGCCTTGGCCGGGGAAGCAGGAATCCCCCACGCAATAGAGGCCCTTGAGGCCGGTGCGGTTGAAGGGCATCGGCAGCAGCCCCGGCAGCCGCAGGGCCGGGATCGGCCCGTAGCTGCCCCCCATGCGCCCCAGGAAGCGGCGGTGGGTGCGGGGGGTGCCGATCTCCCGGTGGCGAATGGCGCCCCCCAGGCCCGGCAGGATCGCCTCCAGGCGCTGCACCAGCCGCTCGGCATCGGCCTGCTTCTTGGCCCGGTAGGCGCTGGGGCTGAGGCCGCGCCAGTGCTGGATGTCACTGGGGGTGAAGGTGTGCACGATGTGGCGCCCCGCCGGCGCCAGGGAGGGATCCAGCAGCGTGGGGATCGACACGAAGATCACCCCCTGCTCCGCCTCCATCTCGGCCCAGTCTTCGAGCAGCAGGTGGTGGCAGTGGAAGCCCTCGGGGATGAGGCTGGCCTCCACCCCCAGGTGCAGCGACAGGAAAGAGGGGGAGGGCTTGTAGCGCCGCCGCCAGGTGGTTTCGGCCTTGGGGGTTTGGGCCGCCGGCACCAGGCCGGTGGTGGCTGGTTCGCTGGCGGTGGTGGCGTCGCCGGATGCGGGGCCACTGAAGGTGTCCCAGCGGGTGGCGTTGCTCACCACCCGGCGGGCGCGCAGTTGCTCGCCGCTGGCCAGCTCCACGCCCACGGCCTGACCGGCCTCGATCAGCACCTTGGTGACGCGCGCCTTGTAGCGGATGGCGCCGCCATGGCTCTCCAGGCCCGCCACCAATTTTTCGGCGATCACCCCAACGCCTCCCTTGGGGTAGTTGATGCCGCCGGCATGGCGATCGGAGAACACCATGCCCGCGTTGATCATCGGGGTGAGGTCCGCCGGCATCACCGACCAGCAGAAGCACTCCATGTCGATCAGCTTGAGCAGCTGCGGATCACGGATGTGTTGGCGGGCCACATCGCCCACGTTCACCGGCAGCCAGCGGGCCAACCCCAGGCAGGCCAGCGGCGCGCGGAAGAACACCTTGGCCAGGTAGGCGGGGTCTTCCAGCGACAGCAGCGGCATTGCATCGAGGCAGTTGAACACCTGCCAGCAGGTGTCGTAGAAGGCGCGGATCCCCTGGGCCTCATGGGGGAACAGGGCGCTGAGGCGGTCGATGAAGGCGGTGTAGTCGCGGTCGACCGTCACCGTTAGCCCGCCGGGCAGGTGGTATTCCAGCTGGGCCGGGTCGGGCACCGTGTCGCAGTGCTGGCCCACATCCGCCAGGGCGCGGGTGAGCAGGTTGGTGTGGCCCCGCTCCCCGAAGCCAAAGATCATCGAGGCGCCCACATCGAAGGTGTAGCCCTCGCGCCGGAAGCTGCCGCCGCTGCCACCGGGGATCAGGTAGCGCTCCAGCACCAGGGTGCGTGCCCCCTTGGCCGCCAGCTGGGAGGCGGTGACCAGGCCGCCGATGCCCGAGCCGATCACGATCACATCCCAGGTGGTGGCGGGGGTGTTGGTCACCGGGGCAGGGGGCGGATGGAACTGGGGCGACCCTAGGAGCTGTAGGGGCTGGGGCCCGTGGCCACGAGGGGCCTCTGCGGTGTCTCAGTGGCGCGGATCCACCACCCAGCAGCCGTGGCCGCGCAGGTTGTGCTTCGGGCTCACGAGGGTGAGTGGGGTGGTGATGGCCTGGGCCAGCAGCAGCCGGTCGGCCGGTGGGTGTTGCGGCGGCAGCTGCTCCAGCTGGAGCAGGTGGGTGGTGTGGATCGGCAGCAGCTGCAGCCCGGAGGCCTCCGCCCAATGCAGGGCTTCCGATGCCGTGAGCGCGTCGGGGTGCCCCATGGCGTTCTGCTGGGCTAGTTGCCACAGCGACGCGGCGCTGAGCAGCACCAAATCAGCGTCCTGCAGCAGCCTGCGGCCCCTGGGGCCGAGGCGGGGGTCGTCGCGAATCAGCCAGAGGAAGCTGAGGGTGTCGAGCAGCAGCTGCATCAGCGGCCCTTGGCCAGCCCGAAGCGCAGGCCCGTGGAGGGGCCCTTGAGGGACGTGAGACGGGCCACCGGATGGCCATGGCGGGCGATCAGGATCTCGGCCACGGCGCCAGATTCCACGGCGTGCACCAGCCGTGAGAGGTGGGTTTTCGCCCGCAGCATGTTCACCACCGGCAGGCCGCCGTCGCCGGCCATGGGCTTGGCGTTGGGGTGGTCGTTGGGGTGGTCGGGGGGATGGTGCATGGCGGGAGTGTCCAGGGTCTGACCAAGGCTGACCAAGGGGCACACACGGCGCTGGAGCGGTCTCGGGCGGGCCTCACCACGGGCCGGCTTGGTCAGCCCTGGTCAGCCCTGGTCAGGCTTGGTCAACCCAAGGGTTCCCCTGGCGGCAGCGCTTGGGACAGGCCTCAGGCCAGGGCCAACAGCGGCGTGGGCGCTTGGATCGTCAGCTGGTCCCCCAGCTGGCCCCCCAGGTCGGCGATCGCCGCCAGGGCCCGGTCGCGGTAGGCGCCGTAGCGGCGGCGCTTGTCGCGGATGCGTTCGGGCAGCTCCGGCAGCAGGCCGAAGTTGGGGGGCATGGGCTGGAACTTCTCGCTGGGGGCCTCGGCGATGAAATGGGTCAGGGCCCCGATCATCGAGGTGGGCGGCAGGCTGATGGGCTCCAGCCCCCGGGCCAGGCGGGCGGCGTTGGTGCCGGCCAGCCAGCCGCCAGCCACGGCGGCGGCGTAGCCCTCGGTCCGGGCGGTCTCGTGGGCCCGCTGGATCCGGACCACCCCCAGCCCTTCGACGTCCGCAGCGGTGGAGGTCGCCCGGGACAGTTCACCCATCCAGGCGTAGTCGCCCCGGTCCATGGCCTGCCGGGCATGGGCGATGGCGCCGTTGGGGTCGCCCGCCCGTCCGCTGCCGAAATAGCCGTAGCCCTCGACCATGCTGTTGCTGGAGTGGGCCGAGAATCCCAGCCTGTAGAGCAGCTTCTCCGAGGCTGTCGCCAGCACGTCGGGTCGGACCGAGAGCAGGAAGGCCTCCTGCTGGCGGACCCAGGGCCGGACCACCGAATTGGTCAGGATGTAGCGCAGCCGGTCGGATCGGTTGACGGCGCCGGCGTGAAGGGTGCGGCCATCCATCAGCATGATCGTCCCGGCCGGCGCCTCCAGGTTCACCGGACGGGGCAGTTCGCCATAGGTCTCGCCGACGCTGGCGGGATGTCGGGGAGCGCCTTCTCGTCCCCCTGTCAGGCCACGCTCGGCGGCGTCCCGCAGATCCTCGTGCAGACCCGCGAGGCGCTCGCCGGGGTCGATGCCGATCGCGGCAGCGTGCTCTG
>RHBP01000271.1 GCA_010030955.1 Synechococcaceae bacterium WBB_10_009
CAAGGGATTGGAACGGGTGCGCCTGTTCAGCTGGGAGCGCACCGCTCAGGTCACGCGAGATGCCCTGAGGGAGATCCTGTCAGCCGTGGCTTGAGCGATCGCTGGCTGCGGTGTTCTGCTGCCAGCGCTCCCGCACCAGATACAGCGGCCGCCGCTTTACCTCCTCAAACACCCGGCCCAGGTACTCCCCCAGCACCCCCAGGCCCAGCAGCTGCACGCCGCCAAGGAACAACACGGCGGTCATCAGCGACGCATAGCCGGGCAGATCAATGCCGAACACCAGGGTGCGCAGCACCATCCAGGCGCCGTAGAGGAGGGCGAGGCAGGCGATCAGCAGGCCGCCCCCGCTGAGCACCTGCAGGGGCACACGGCTGAAGGAGGTGATCCCGTCGAGGGCGAAGTTCCACAGTTTCCAGTAGCTCCAGCCGCTCTGCCCCTTGGCGCGGGCGTCGCGGTCGTAGGTGATGGCGGTTTGGCGGAATCCCACCCAGGCGAACAACCCCTTCATGAAGCGGCTGCGCTCCGGCAGTTGGCCCAGGGCCTCCACCACACAGCGGTCCATCAGGCGGAAGTCGCCCGTATCAGCCGGGATGGCCGTGCTGCTCAGACGCCCCATCAGCCGGTAGAAGCCAAAGGCGGTGAGGCGTTTGGTGCGGCTGTCGCCAGCGCGCCTTCGGCGCACGGCGTACACCACGTCGAACCCCTGGCGCCATTGCTCGAGCATCGGCCCGATCAGCTCCGGGGGGTCCTGCAGATCGGCGTCCAGGGGCACCACCACATCCCCCTGGGCCGCCTCCAGCCCCGCGGTGAGGGCCGCCTCTTTGCCGAAATTGCGCGACAGGCTGATCAGGGTGGCGCTCAGCTGTGGCCGCCGTTGCAGTTCCCCCTTGGCCACCGCCAGGCTGCCGTCGCGGCTGCCGTCGTCCACCAGCACCAGCTCCCAGGGCAGCCCCAAGGGGGTCAGCACCCGCTCCAGCTCGCTGATCAGCCGTGGCAGGTTGTCGGCTTCGTTGAGGAAGGGCACCACGGCGCTCAGCAAGGGCTGGGCTGGACGCGTTGTGGTGCTGGCCATGGCGGCAATCGTAGGCAGGCTCAACGCCTTGGGCTGTACTCCAAGGCCACCTGCCAGTGCCCCGGTTGGAGAGGAACGGAGATCCAGCCCTGGGCATCCCTGCCGCCCCCGGCCAGCGGCGGCCCCCAGGCACCACCTGGCGCCGCCCTGCGAACCCGCACCTGCCAGTGGGGATGGGCCCACTGCAGGATCCGCAGACGGCCCGGGCCCTGGGCCTGCACCGCCAGCAGCCGTTGCTGTGGGCCGCGGCGGATCAGTTGCACCTGGCCCACGCCCTGGAACTGCGCCCAGCTCCGCTGCGGCCACTGTGGCACCCAGAAAATGGCCAGCCTTGGGTTCCAGCTGCTTGGCGGCACCCCAGCGGGGCTGTAATCGGGCACGCCGCTGAGGGCCACGCGGCCATCGGGCAAGGCGAGGAAGCGCTTGCTCAGCTCCCCCTGGTGCGGCAGGGCCCGCAGCCCTGTGGGGCAGGGGGCGAGTGGGTCGCAGGCCAGCAGCTGGCGCAGGGCTTGTTGTTCCTGCCGGCTCGGGGCGTGGCCCACCCAGTTGGCGGCAAAGCG
>RHBP01000272.1 GCA_010030955.1 Synechococcaceae bacterium WBB_10_009
CCACCGCGCCGATCCGCTGGCTGATGTGGAACATGCCGTTCCATGCCGAGCATCACCTCTACGCCTCCATCCCCTTCCATGCGCTGCCCAAGGCACACACCCACGTTGCACCGCACCTCCGACACCTCGACCGTGGCTACCTGCGTGTGCATCGCCGCCTGCTGAGCAACCTCTCCGCCCTGGCGGCATGAGCGTTCAGCCGCACCACCATCAGCTGGGGGATTGGCCCCTGGCCTGCGGCCACACAATCCCCGATGCCCGGATCAGCTATCTGCAGATCGGAGACGCCAACCCCGATGGCTCCAACCTGATCCTGGTGCCGAGCTCCTACGGGGCCAGGGTTGAGGATCTCGCCTGGCTGGCGAATGCGGTATTCGATCCGGACCGCTGGTGCATCGTGATCGCCGGCCAATTCGGCAACGGTGCCTCCAGCAGCCCCAGCCACGGCGCCATGGGCCTGGCCGAGCAAGGGTGCGTGGTGCAGCACCGCGACAACGTGGCCGCCCAGAAACGGCTGCTGCAGCAGCGCTTCGGTGCCGAACGGCTGGCGATGGTCTACGGCTGGTCGATGGGGGCGCAACAGGCCTACCAGTGGGCCGTGGATGAACCCGGCTGGACCGAACGCATCTGCTGCGTCTGCGGTACGGCGCGCACCAGCCCCCACAACCGCCTGTTTTTGCTGAGCCTGCGGCAGGCACTCACGGCGGATCGCCACTGGAACGGCTCCGGGTTCAACGCGCCGCCGGAGCAGGGCCTGCGCACCTACGCCCTGATCTATGCCAGCTGGGCCGCCAGCCAACCGTTCTTCCGCCATCTCAATGAAGCGGTGGAGGAGCACGTGGAGAGCCACTGGCTGCCCCACTACCAGCGGCATGACCCCCGCGATCTGATCGCCATGCTCGACACCTGGCTGGCCCACGACGTAGCCCGCGGCGGCGACCTGCAGGCGGCTTTGGGGCGGATCCGTGCCCGCACCGCCGTGGTGGCGGGCAGCCATGACCTCTACTTTCCCCCCGACGATCTGCGGGCCGACGCCGATGCGATCGCCGGGGCCAGCTTTCACGTGATCCCCTCCGAGCTGGGGCACCGTGCGGGCAACCCCCACAGCAGCCCGATCGAACAGGGCCAGCTGCGCCGGATCACCGCCGAGCTGTTGGCACACCCCAACAGCAGCTGAGCGGCGCCGCGAGCCCAGCCCCTCGATGCCGATCCCCATGCACGCCGACCCGTCCCTGCCCCTGACCCAGCGCCTGCAACAGCTCAACCTGTCGTTTCTGCTGATCTCCTTCACCGATCTGTTCGGGGTGCAGCGCGCCAAGCTCGTGCCGGCCTCCGCGGCGGACACCATGGCCCGTGATGGGGCGGGGTTTGCCGGCTTTGCCGCCTGGCTGGATCTCTCCCCGGCGGATGGCGATGTGATGGCCATCCCCGATCCCACCAGCCTCACGCCTCTGCCCTGGCAGCCGGGGGTGGGGTGGATGGCGGCCGAACTGGTGCTCAACGGCGAACCCATGGCCCAATGCCCGCGGCGCCTGCTGCAACAGCAACAGCGGCGGGCTGAACAGCTCGGGTATCGGCTTCGGAGCGGCGTGGAGGCGGAGTTTTTTCTGCTCAACCCCG
>RHBP01000273.1 GCA_010030955.1 Synechococcaceae bacterium WBB_10_009
GGCGGCATCGACTGCCGCTGGCTGCAGTACGCCATTCGCTGACCAAACCGGCCACCTCCAGCACAATCAACCCAGTTCCGCCCCGGCCCCATGCCCCCGCTGGCCAGCCTGCAACCGCACCTGGCCTCGGTGCCGATCGAGCTGCAGGTGCTGTTCATCGGCGCCGTGTACCTCGGCAGCCTGATCATCAGCCACTACTCCATCCGCATCGGCGTCCCGGCGATCCTCGGGGTGCTGGTGCTGGGGCTGCTGATCAACATCAACGCCCTCAACGTGACCCACGAGGAGGTGGCGAAGCTTCAGCTGTTTGCCCTGGCACTGCTGCTCTTCTATGCCGGCCTCAAGACCGACCTCAAGGCCATCCGGGGCTTTCTCAACTACGGCCTGATGCTGGCCGTGGGGGGGGTGGCCCTCAGCACCCTGGTGCTGGGCGTGGGCTTGCAATGGCTGGGCTCCAACGACGCCGCCGCCATTGATCTGGGCCTCGGGCAGCCCCACGCCATGCCCTTGGGAGTGGCCGTGCTGATCGCCAGTTGCCTCGGCTCCACCGACACCGGCCCCACCGTGAGTGTGTTGCGGCAGGTGGGGCGCTTGATGCCCGAGCGGGTGCGCCACCTGCTGGAGTTCGAGTCGGCGGTGAACGACCCCAGCGCCCTGATCAGCTTTCAGATCTGCACGCTGCTGTTTGTGGCCAGCCCCGGCGGCACCACCGTGTCCAACCTGCAGATGCTGGACACGGTGGTGAGCGGCCTGATTCAGCAATTTTCGTCGGGGCTGCTGCTGGGGGTGGTCTTCGGCTTTCTGGCCCGCTGGGTGATCAACCGCTTCGTGCACGAGAAGGAGCAGCTGCTGGTGGTGGCGATGTCGATCGCCTTTCTCACCTACGGCTTCACCCACCAGGCCGGCGGCTCTGGCTTTGTGGCGGTGTACGTGGCCGGACTGTTCATGACCAACCTCCACTACCGCAACCCGGAGGTGAACCACGAGGCCCTGCAGGAGGTGCTGGCCCCGTTCAACGCCATGACCGAAATCAGCATCTTTCTGCTGTTTGGCCTGTTGGTGAACCCCATGGACCTGACGCCCAACCTGGCGCTGGGGGTGGGGGCAGCACTGCTGCTGATGCTGGTGGCCCGCCCGCTGAGCGTGCTCTGTTTTCAGCCGTGGTCGCCCTTCAGCCGCCGGGAGAGCGTGTTGATCAGCTGCTGCGGCATGCGCGGCGCCGTGCCCCTGGCCCTCTCCTTCAACGTGGTGCAGGTGATCCCCACCCTGCGGGGTGTGCCGGCGGACCTGGCACCCACCCTGGCCGCCAATGCCCAGAGCATTGTGTTCATCGTGGTGATCCTCAACCTGTTGATTGAGGGGTTGAGCCTGCCGCCGCTGTGCCGCTGGCTCAACGGCCGAGCAGCGCCCGGGTGGTCTTCGTGAGGCCGGCCATCGTTTCCGGCAGGTAGGGGCCGCGGGTGAGCCAGCCGCCGATGCGCAGCATCGCGCCGCTGAGCAGCAGGTTGACCCCCACCAGCGCCAGGGCCGCCTGGGGCCAGGCCCAGCCCAGCTGACCGTGCCACCACAGCAGCAGCGCCAGCTCCGCCGCCACCAACGCCAGC
>RHBP01000274.1 GCA_010030955.1 Synechococcaceae bacterium WBB_10_009
GGCTGTCAGGCTGAGACCCGAATCGGTGTCAGGCCCTTGACCGCGACGGCTGATCTGGATGGCTTCGTGCCCGACGCCGTGGTGGTGGGCTCCGGAGCCACCGGTGGGGTGGCGGCCATGGTGCTGGCCGAGGCCGGGCTGCAGGTGCTGGTGCTCGAGGCCGGGCCCCAGCGCCAGGCGAACCGCGCCTTCGGTAGCGAACCGCTCAACAGCCTCAGGCGGCTGGCCAGCCTCAGCAGCGGGCGGCAGCGGTTGCAGGGCCACCATCCGGGCTACTGGAAGCACAACCCGGAGCTGTTCGTCGACGAGCGGCGCAACCCCTACACCACCCCGGTCGATGCGCCGTTTCTGTGGAGCCGTGGCCGCCAGGTGGGCGGCAAGAGCCTGACCTGGGGCGGCATCACCCTGCGGCTGTCAGAGTTTGAATTCAGGGCCGGGGACGCCGACGGCAGTGGCGTCAACTGGCCGATCGGCACGGCCGAGCTGGACCCCTACTACACCCGGCTCGAGCGTCTGCTCGGAGTGCATGGCCATGCCGATGGCCTGCCCCAGCTGCCCGATGGCAGCTATGCGCCGCCCCTGCCCCTGTCGCCCGGTGAGCAGCATCTGCGCCAGGCCGTGGCCGACGCGCTCGACCTGCCCCTGATTCACTCGCGCGGCTTCGCCCTGCCCCGCGGCGAGGGCTGGCCGCTGCACAGCAGCCCGGGCAGCACCCTGGCCCGGGCCCTGGCGAGCGCCGGGTGCGCGCCGGTGCCGTGGTGAGCCATGTGGAGTGCGACAACGGCCGGGCCCGCAGCGTTGCCTGGGTCGACGCCGCCAGCGGCGAGCAGCACAGCACTCCCGCCGCCCTGGTGGTGCTGTGCGCCTCCACGATCGAGTCGCTGCGGATCCTGCTGCACTCCAGCGCGGCCTGGCGCAGCGGTGGTCTCAACGATCCCTCGGGCACCCTGGGCCACTACCTGATGGACCACATCTCGAGCGGCCGTTTCTTCTCATTGCCCGATGTGCCCGCCCCGCCGGCACCGCTGGAACTCTCGGGCGCCGGCAGCTGCTTCATCCCCAACACGGTCAATCTCGAGGCCGGCAGCCGCGAAGCGTTCGCGGGCGGCTACGGCCTGTGGTGCGGCCTGCAGCGCTTTGACCCGCCGCGGCCCCTGCAGCGCCGTCCGCACGAGGCGGTGGGCTTTCTGATCGGCCATGGCGAGGTGATGCCGGCGGCGACCAACCGGGTCAGCCTCAACCGGCATCAGCGGGATGCCTGGGGCCTGCCCAGCGCCCACATCGCCTGCCGCTGGGGTGCCAACGAGCACGCCATGGTGCGGCACATGCAGGCCCGCATGGCCGCCGCGGTGGCCGCCGCGGGCGGCACGATCAGACCGCTGGAGGATCTGTTCGTGATGCCCCTGATCGAACCCCTGGTCAAGGGCAGCCATGCCCTGAGTGCGGGAGCAGCCCCGCCTGGCTACTACATCCATGAGCTGGGGGGTGCCCGCATGGCGGCAGACCCCAGTGGCGGCGTGGTCGACCCCTGGAACCGCTGCTGGGGTGCCCCCAACCTGCTGGTGACCGATGGCGCCTGCTGGCCCCGG
>RHBP01000275.1 GCA_010030955.1 Synechococcaceae bacterium WBB_10_009
GTGCTGTTCCCCGCCGATGGCGTGCGGCTGGGGCCCGTGCAACCGGCCCAGCTGGTGCGTTGGGTGGGCGCCCCCGCTCCGGCCGACGCCGAGGGCCACCCCAACCTGCTCAAGCCGGGGGTCGACCTGGGGGCCGGCGCCGAGCAACCAGCGTGGCTCCAACGCGACGGCGAACCCCTGCCCGCCACCCCTGCCCACCTGGCTGGAGGCCCTGCAGGAGCTCTCGGCCGAGCAGGTGGAGCAACGGCGCCTGCGCAGCGGCTTTCCCGCCGCGCCGGGGGAACTCAACGACGACATCAACCCCTTCGAGCTGGGCCTGGCCCCCTGGGTGAGCCTCAACAAGGGCTGCTATGTGGGCCAGGAGACCCTGGCCAAGCTGGCCACCTACGACGGCGTGAAGCAGCAGTTGCGCCATTGGCGGGCCGAGCGCACCGGCCCTGCGGCGGCCGACGCCTGCGCCCCGGGAACCACCCTCACCTCCGCGGCCGGCGAGCGGGCCGGCGTGATCACGTCCACGTTGGATGGCCCCGATGGCCTGGAGGGGCTGGCCCTGGTGCGCCGCCCGGCGCTGGGGGAAACCCAGCTACTCGCGGGCCCTGAACTGCCCCTGCAGATCAGCCGCCCCAGTGGCTTTGTGGATCCACCGGTGGGCGCCGGCGGCAGCGGCGCGGGCGGTCGCTAGTCCTGGCCTAGCAGCCAATGGGCCACCGCCCAGGTGGCCAGGGCGTCGTCGTGGTTGTAAAGGAAGATCCGCCGCAGGTTCTGGCGCGAGCCGCGATCCTGCGCGCCCCCCAGCCCCAGCCGCCAGCGCCGCCACCACAGCAGCGCCCGGGCCCCATCCACCCCGCTCTGACGCCACTGGAACCCCAACCAGCTGGCCACGGGCTTGAGGCCGTAGCCATTGGTGGGCATCCACCAGTGGCGCCGCAACCGCTGGTGCACATCCACCAGTCGCTCCCGAAGCTCGACGATCTGCCGCTCCGACGCCCCCTGCCGCTGGGCGAGGCGCACCAGCGCCAGCAGTTCGGTTTCGCCGTAATGGAGCACCGGCCAATCGGGGTAGGCGGCCAGCAGCCGCTGCAGCCGCCCCCAGAGCCGCTCCTCCCCGTGCTCGTGCAGGGCCAACACCGGCTGGTAAGGGGCCTCTGCCGCGGCCACTGGATCGCCCCAGGCGCCATCGGCACCGCGCGCCAAGCGCAGGAAGCCGTGCAGGAAGTCGTCCCGGGCGTCGGGGTCGGATTCGATGTCGTAGATCAGCACCCCCGGGGCGGCGGCCAATTCCGGCAGGGCGGCGGCCGGATCACGCCGCAGGGGCACCCCATCGCGCTGCACGCGGGCCTGGGTCACCAGCTGCTCGGCCACATCGGCGTGCTGCTCGCCATGCACCAGCAGGTCAGCCGCCAATTGCTCCGGATTGGCGGCCGCGAGGGTGGCGAGGCGGTCGATGCCCAAGCTCTGCAGCAGATCCCGGCGCTTGGCGCCAATGCCGCTCACCTCGCTGAGGTGGCCTTCGGCGGCGGCCACCTGGTCACAGGCGCGGCGCCAGCCGCAGAGCACACATTTCTTGCGGTCCGCCACCAGCGGTGGT
>RHBP01000276.1 GCA_010030955.1 Synechococcaceae bacterium WBB_10_009
CCCGACCACCCGACAAAAACGAAGCGGTCGCGCTTGAGCCAGTCATCGAGGATGTCGAACCATCCCCGCTGCGGCGCGCGCCCTACAGCGATCGTCATGAGAGCGGCTTCATGAAGCGTTACACGTGCACTGTACGGGCAACCGACGGGTGGCGGCGGGCCTCGAGGGGCAGATCCGCCCCCTGGATCCGGAAATGAGTAAAAGCACCTAGCGAGCCCTGGGCACCGGGGCGATTCGCCAAAGTGGGATGTCACCGCGCTTGCCCTGCCCGTGTACGTCGTTGAGCTCTCCCTGAAGCTGAGCCCCATGCCCGTGGCGGTGCAGCGCAAGGAGCAATCCAGCGCTGACGCGCTCTACGGCCAGGTGAAGCAGGCCATGGAGAGCGGCCAGCCGCGGCTGTTGGAGTTCAGCTGCGAGAAGGAGGAGAGCAAGCGCGTCTGCCTGCTCAGCAGCGAGGTGGTGGCGGTGCAGATCTACGAAAAATCGGCCATGGGCGGCGGCAGCAAGCGCCCCGGTTTCAGCTTCGATGGCTGAGGGCTCGCCCTGCCTGCGGGTGGAGCAGCTCAGCTTCCGCTGGCCCTCGGGCCAAACCGCCCTGCAGAGCTGCAGCCTCACGATCCCGGCCCCCGGCCTCTGGATGCTCGTGGGCAGCAACGGCAGCGGCAAAAGCACCCTGCTGCGGTTGATCGCCGGCCTGCTGGAGCCCGGTGGCGGCCGGCTGCAGACACCGCTGAAACCGGCGTTGGTGTTCCAGAACCCCGACCACCAGCTGCTGCTGCCCAGCTGCGGCAGCGATGTGGAGCTCAGCCTGCCGCCGGGGCTCAACCGCAGCGAACGGCTGCAGGCGGTGGAGCAGGCCCTGGAGCAGGTGGGCCTGGGGGGCTTTCGGCAGCGGCCGATCCACAGCCTCAGCGGCGGCCAGAAACAGCGCCTGGCCATCGCCGGGGCCCTGGCCTGCCGGGGCCAGCTGCTGCTGCTCGATGAACCCACCGCCCTGCTGGATGAAACCAGCCAACGGGAGGTGCTGCAGCTGATCCACACCCTGAGCCACCGGCCCGAGGCGCCGATCACGGCCCTGTGGATCACCCACCGGCTCGAGGAGCTCGACTGGTGCGACGGCGCGGCCCTGATGCAGAACGGCCGCATTGGCGCCTGGCGCAGCGGCGCCAGCCTGCAGGGGCAACTGCGGCCCCTTGCCCCAAGGAAGGGCTGAGGGGTAAGTTCTTCGGGTTCCCGTCAGGGACCCATTCCTCGGTAGCTCAGCGGTAGAGCGATCGACTGTTAATCGATTGGTCGCAGGTTCGAATCCCGCCCGGGGAGCTTTTAGGCCCCAGCCACCCGGCTGGGGCTTTTTGTTGGCGATGCAGCTGGGTGCTGCGCGCTGCATTTGCTTCACAACAAAACAGCCGCAAAAGCAACATTTTTATTGGAAGAAAATCTGAAGATTCGCCCAGGCGGGGCGGCGGGGCGGCGGGGCCACAAAGCTTGCGGCGCAAGCGATCTGGGGTGGTCCATGCAGCATCAGGCCACGATTGTTGCGCTGCAAGAGCGAAACAACACAGGGAGAATGCGTCAAGAAA
>RHBP01000277.1 GCA_010030955.1 Synechococcaceae bacterium WBB_10_009
GGTGGATCTGCCCCCGCCTGATCACGCCACGGGTGCTCGAGCGCTTGCAGGATCCGGAGCAAGCAGTGCTGGTGAGCGTGGCCAGCCTCTTAGAGTTGAGCCAGACCCAGCAGCGGGGGCTGCTGCCGGAGCTGAGCCCCGTGATCTGGCACCTGCCAGAGCTGATTCGCCAGGAGCGCTTTCAGCTGCTGGAGATCAGCGCCCGCGATGCGCTGGTGGCCGGCCAATGGCGGCAACGGGCCAGCACCACACCGCTCGACGCCACCGGCCGGATGCTGTTGGCCCAGGCCCAACGCCGCAACCTCACCCTGGTGAGCGGCGATGTGCATCTTCAGCACTGCGGCGTGCCCTGGCTGTGGTGATACTCAATCCGGCCAGCCGGGGCACCCAGGCAACGGCTGCGGCCAATCGGGCTGGATCGGATCACTCCGC
Organism: Synechococcaceae bacterium WBB_10_009; assembly: GCA_010030955.1. Taxonomy (GTDB): domain Bacteria; phylum Cyanobacteriota; class Cyanobacteriia; order PCC-6307; family Cyanobiaceae; genus Vulcanococcus. Next base: position 433 of record RHBP01000277.1, read on the forward strand.
AAGGCCGCCAAAGGCGCAAGCACAAACGGGCGCTGGCTCCAGAGGGGATGGGGCAACACCAGGCGCTCCCCATGGCACTGCAGCTCGCCCCACCAGAGCAGATCCAGATCAAGGCTGCGGGGCCCCCAACGCTCGCGGCGCTCGCGGCCGAACTGGCGCTCGAGCCCTTGCAAGCGCTGCAGCAGCTGCTCAGCCCGGGCGGGCTGGGGAGCCCCCTCTCCCTCCACCAACAACACCGCATTGAGGTAGTCGGGCTGGCCAGGCGGCCCCCCCACCGCCTGGCTGCACACCAACGGCGACCAGCGCAGCCGCGGCCTCTCCAATCCCCAGGCGCCCCACTGCTCCGCCAGGGCCTCCGCCAACAGCGGCCGCAGGGCCAGAAGCGTGGCAAACGGCTCCCCTGCCGGGCTGGGCAGGTTCGCGCCGAGGCCGATGGCCAGGCTGAAGCGCGGGGCCACAGAGGTCAGGACTGGTCGCAGGCGCGCAACAGGCGAATCACCGCAGCGGCCGTGTCCAACGCCTGATCGGTTTCATCACGGTCAAACAACGCCGAAGGCGGCGTGGCGTCCATCGGATAGCGAGAGGTAACTGCCATGCGGCTCAGCCGGCGCAATGGCAGCCGCTCCAGCTCCGTCACATCCAGCCCGCTCGCGGCCAGGGCAGCGGTGAGGTCTGTCAGCACGTGGGTGTGCGGGGGCTCCTGCCCCAACTCCAACAAGGCGCTCTTCAAGGCTTTCTCAGCGGCTTGGGAAGCAAAAAAACAGGCCTGGGCCAGGTAGCCGTTGTCGCAGGCCAAGCGGGCCAACCCCAAATCGTTTTCCGCCTGGCTCAACCAGGCGTTGGGCCTTGCGTTCATGCCGCCTCCGGATCCAGCAGGGGAATGGCCTCACGGGCTACGGCCCGCCAGATGGCGGAGGCATCAGCCGGAAGCGCCTGCCAGCGAGCACGGTCCATGGCGATCACATCACTGCCCACGCCCGCATCGCTCAGCCGATCCGCCCAACGCTCCGCCAACGCCTGATCAGCGGCCACCACCAAGAGATCCGTATCCGACCAGCCATCCCAATCCCCGCGGGCGCGAGACCCAAACAACCAAATCTGATCGGGGCGCTCGTCCGCCGCCACGGCC
>RHBP01000278.1 GCA_010030955.1 Synechococcaceae bacterium WBB_10_009
GAAGACGGGCAGCGCATGGGCTTGGTGGGCATGATCACTTACATGATCCAAACCTGCGACAGTGATCTGTCGAGCTATGCGCCAACCAGCATCAGCGTATTACAACAAGGCGATCTCTCAGTCCGGCACAGACCTTTAGCGCAGCTGATCACCGCGCCAGCTGGAGCCCTGCACAGGCCCTGCCCAGTAGGCAGCCGGTTCGAGCTGGGTCGCGCGGTCGATCTGGGACTCGGCGAATCGCAGCCAGGTGATCGACAGATGCTCCCCCAGACCGGATCTGCCAGAGGTCTCCAGGAGGTGCACCAGATCGACCAGGGCCTGGTCCATGGCCGGATCCGGGCTGTAGAACGCCATCACTCCCCGCCGCGGATGTCGTGAGATTAGGGACCATGGCCGCGCTTGAGCTGCTCCGACCGGGCACCGTCTGGCAGCTGCTGAGCCCGATCAATGGCTACAGCCATTGGCAGGGCAGCAGTCTCGCCACCCAACTGTGGCCGGGGCGGGCGCTGCAGGTGCTGCACCGTCCCAGCGACTGCCCGCGGCTGCGGGTGAGAACCCGCGACGACGGCTACCCCTGCTGGCTCGACCCCTGCGATCTTCTGGGGGCGGCCATGGCCAGCGCGGCCACGGGAGCGAGACTGCTCAGCGCAGCCACCATCGGCGCACGCCTGCCCCGGGTGCTGGCCTACGCCCAGGCGGCTCTGCTGCAGCCCAACACCTACCTGTGGGGCGGCAGCCTGGGTCCGAACTTCGACTGCTCGGGGCTGGTGCAACGGGCGTTTGCCGAGGCGGGAATCTGGATCCCCAGGGATGCCTACCTGCAGGAACGGTTCTGCCAGCCCGTGGCGGTGCGTCCAGGCGTGCTGCATGCGCTGCTGCCAGGGGATCTGATCTTCTTTGGCTCCCCCCAGCGCTGCACCCATGTGGGCCTGCACCTGGGCCAGGGCCGCTACCTGCACAGTTCAGGAGAGGAGCACGGCCGCAATGGCCTGGGGGTCGACGATCTGAACCCCCACAACCGCGACGCGGTCGCGACCCACTACCGCCTGCAACTGCGTGGCGCTGGACGGGTCATGCGCTGCCATGACGGCAGCCCCCTGCCCGCCTAAGGTCGCCGCCATGGCTGCCGAACTGCCCCTGTCTGTGGTGGTGCCTCTGTTCAACGAGGAGGCCAGCCTTGAGCCACTGGTAAACCAGCTGTTGACCGTCCTGCGTCCTCTGGGGCAGGAGTTTGAGCTGGTGTTGGTGGACGACGGATCCCGTGACCAGACAGCGGCCCTGCTCACAACGCTGAGCGGCAGGGTTCCCGAACTGGTGGCCGTGCTGCTGCGGCGCAACTATGGCCAGACAGCCGCCATGGCCGCCGGCTTTGACAGCAGCCGTGGCGCCACGATCGTGACCCTCGACGGCGATCTTCAGAACGATCCAGCCGACATCCCGCTGCTGCTGGAGCGACTGCAGCAGGGCTATGACCTGGTGAGTGGTTGGCGGCACCAGCGTCAGGATGCCGCCCTCAGCAGGCTGCTGCCCAGCCTGCTGGCGAACGCCCTGATCGGCCGG
>RHBP01000279.1 GCA_010030955.1 Synechococcaceae bacterium WBB_10_009
ACTGGCCGAGGCCCTGGCGGCACCGGTGGTGGCCTGGAACCGCGATGTGGAGCCCTATGGCCGTGCCCGTGATCGGGAGGTGGCGGCGCAGCTGCAGGCTGCCGGCCGCAAGGTGCTGGTGGATTGGGATCAGCTGCTGGTGGCGCCCGAGGCGCTGAAAACCGGCGCTGGCGATCCCTACCGCGTGTATGGGCCGTTTTGGCGCAACTGGCGCGGCCAGGTGGAGCGCAGTGAAGCCACTGGAGCCTTGGCCCTGCATCCGGCACCGAGCGGCTTGCTCGATCTGGAGCAGCCGTTGCCGGGCCATCTGCCGCTGCTGGAGACGCTGCCCACGGCGGAGGCGTTGGGGCAACGCTTTGACGGGGCCGACCTCTGCCCCTGCCGGCCCGGGGAGGCGGCCGCCCAGGTGCAGCTGCAGGCCTTTTGCGATGGCGGTGCCCTGCTCGATTACGAGCCCGGCCGCAACGTGCCGGGGCAGGCCGGCACCTCAGCGCTTCAGCGCTGAGTGCGGCGCTGAAGTTCGGCACCCTCAGCCCTCGCCAGGCTTGGCACGCAGCCCAGCAGGCCAAGGCGTTGGCGCGGGGGGATGAGCAGCGGCACTCGATCCAGGTGTGGGAGCAGGAGCTGGCCTGGCGCGAGTTTTACCAACAGGCGCTGTTCCATTTCCCGGAGTTGGCGGAGGGTCCCTACCGGCCCCAGTGGCGCCACTTCCCCTGGGACAACCACCAGGGCCACTACGAAGCCTGGTGCGAGGGGCTCACCGGCATGCCGATCATCGATGCCGCCATGCGCCAGCTCAACCAGAGCGGCTGGATGCACAACCGCTGCCGCATGATCGTGGCCTCGTATCTGGTGAAAGACCTGATCTGCGATTGGCGCTGGGGCGAGAGCGCCTTCATGCAGCGGCTGGTGGATGGCGACCTGGCGGCCAACAACGGCGGCTGGCAGTGGAGCGCCAGCAGCGGCATGGACCCCAAACCGCTGCGCATCTTCAACCCCGCCACCCAGGCCAGCAAATTTGATCCCGAGGCCGACTACATCCGCCACTGGCTGCCGGAGCTGCGCCACGTGAGCAGCCGCGACCTGATCAGCGGCGAGATTGCCCCGCTCGAGCGCCGCGGCTACCCAGCACCGATCGTGAGCCACAAGCAGCAGCAGGCCCGCTTCAAAGCCCTCTATGCCGCCCTACCGCGGGGGTGAGATCAGGCCGCCAGCGCCTGTTCAGCGGCGGATCCGGCGGCAGCGCTGGCTGCGGTGAGGCTGAGCAGCACCTCGATCACCCGTTGCTGCTGGGCATCGCTGAGTTCCGGGAAGATCGGCAGGCTGAGCACCTCTGAGCACAGCCGTTCGGTGATGGGCAGCGATCCGGGCCCATAGCCGAGCTGTGCATAGGCCGGCTGGCGGTGGATCGGGATCGGGTAGTAAATGATCGTGGTAATGCCTGCGTCCTGCAGTTGCTGCTTGAGCCAGTCGCGGCAGCAGGCTTCCGGCAGCCCGAAGCTGGCGCTGTCGGCCGAGGCGGTGCAGTTG
>RHBP01000280.1 GCA_010030955.1 Synechococcaceae bacterium WBB_10_009
CGGTGAACGCCGGGTGTGGAGTGCGGCACCGCGGGGCTTTGTGAGCGAGCCGTTGATGGTGCCGCGGACTGCTGCCAGCGGCGAGCCCGCGCCCGCCGAAGATAACGGCTGGGTGCTGTGCCTGGTGTGGAACGGGGCCCGCAGCGCCAGCGACTTGGTGATCCTTGATGCCGCGTCGTTGGCGGAGGTGGCGGTGCTGGAGCTGCCCCTGGCGGTGCCCCACGGCCTGCATGGCAGCTGGGCGGCGGCCTGAGGCGCGCTTCGCCATGCCCTGGTTTGTGAAAACGGAGCGTTTCCTGCGCCCCTACGCCGAGCTCAAACCCCACCTGCAGGCCCATCGCGCCTGGGTGGAGCAGTTGCGAAACCAGGGGGCGCGCATCAGCAGCGGTTACCTGGTGGATGGCGATGGCCAGCCCGGGGGCGGCGGCCTGCTGCTGCTGGAGTGCGCCAGTTACGCCGAGGCGGCGGCCCTGGTGGCCAGCGACCCGATGCTGCTCAGCGGCGGCGTGGACTGGACCCTGGCGGAATGGCGTTCAGCTGTGGGGGATTTGGGGATCCGTTAGAGCAGCCCTACCCCTGAATCAACCCCTGGAGCTGCGGTTTGAGCAAGGCAAACGCTCGGCCGCGGTGGCCCAGCTGGGCTTTGAGGCTGTGGGGCATCTCGGCGAAGGTGAGGCCGGCCTCCGGCACGAAAAACACCGGGTCGTAACCGAAGCCGCCGGTGCCCCGTGGGGCCTCCAGGATCTGGCCGGGGCAGTGCCCCTCCACCTCCAGCACCACCGCGCCAGCGGGGTTGGCGAGGGCCAGGGCTGCCGTGAACCGAGCGCTGCGGGCGGCGGGGCTGAGGGCGCCGGCCGCCGCCAGCTCCTGCAGCAGCCGTTCGATGCGGGCGGCGTCGCCGTTGGCGTAGCGGGCCGAATGCACCCCCGGCGCACCGCCGAGGGCATCCACGCCGAGGCCGGAATCATCCGCCAGGGCCCAGCAGCCGGTGGCGATCGCCACGGCCGCGGCCTTGAGGCGGGCGTTTTCGGCAAAGGTGGCCCCGGTTTCCTCCACCTCCAGGCCCTCCGGCTGGGGGCGCGTTTCGAGCCCGAGATCGGCCAGCAACGCCCCGAATTCGCGCACCTTGCCGGCGTTGCCGCTGGCGATCACCAACACGGTTGGGGGCGTAGAGAGACCCGCCATCAGATGCCTTCGGCGAGTTGCCGCGCCCAGGTCAGCACTTCTCCCACGCGGGCGTCGCTGGGGGCTTCGCAGTAGAGCCGCAGCAGCGGTTCGGTGCCGGAGAAGCGCAGCATCAGCCAGTGGTTGGGCCCCAGCCGCAGCTTCACCCCATCGGTGGTGATCACCTCCTGCACCGCGGCGCCGGCCACCTCGCTGGGGGGCGTGGCCGCCAGGAACTGCTCCAGCCGCTGGCGCGTGGCCATGTCGCGCAGGCGCAGGTCGAGCCGGTCGTAGGCGGCGGCACCGCCGCAGCGCCGTTGCAGCTCACTGACCCGTTCGCCCAGGGGTTTGCCGCCCTCCACGAGC
>RHBP01000029.1 GCA_010030955.1 Synechococcaceae bacterium WBB_10_009
GCCTCCATCATTTCGGCGAGGGTGACTACGGCCATGGTTGTGGTGGGTTTCGGGTTTGCCTCCACCTGCCAGGGACGCGTTGCCAGAGGGGCAATCGCCGTCACCCGAAACGTGCAGGTGTGCGGTGTGAATGAACACCCGCACCCTACCAAACGGCCCTGCTGGACTCAGCTGAGGCCGGCGGCCCGGGCCTCGGCGTAAAGGGCGCGCACGCCGATGCGGTTGAGGGGCAGGCGCAGCAGCTCCATGGCCACGCCGGGCTTGCCCCGGCGGATCAGCCAAGCCAGCAGCGGCCGCAGGCTGCGTTCGTTGAGCAACCCCCCGAGGGTGAGCAGCTCCCAGAGCAGCTGATGCAGGGGGGTGAACTGGATGATGAAGCGCACCCGGCGGGTGGGGTGCTTCCGGTAGAACACCAACCCCATTTTGGCCCGCTGCCGCTCCACCTCGATCAGCCGCGGCACCTGATCCAGGCTGAGGGCCGGATGCCAGTGGTAGCCCACCGCCTCCGGGCAACGCACCAGCACCACCCCCATGCGCCGCAGACGCTCCCCGAGCTCCAGGTCCTCCCAGCCGTAGAGACGAAAGCGGGTGTCAAACAGACCGCTTTGCTCGAGCACGGCGCGGTCGATGGCCACGTTGCCGGTGGCGAAGTAGGCCCAGGAGAGATCCCGCAGCTTGTGGGGCTCCTGGGTGGGGTGCTCGAAATTGGCGGTGTTGATCACCGCGCCGTAGGTGAAGCAGAGCCGGTCGCCACGTTCCACCCAGCTCTGCTGCAGCCGGCGGGCGTGGCAGAGCAGGAAATCGGCGGTGACCACCAGGTCGCTGTCGATGAACACAATCACGTCGCCGCGGGCGTGCTCCACGCCGCGGTTGCGCCCCTCCGCCGGGCCGCCATGCTCCTGTTGGATCAGCCGCACATGGGGCAGGCTCGACCCCTCCCGTGCCAGCCAGGCCACGGTGTCGTCGGTGGAACCATCGTCCACGAGCACCACCTCGTAGCCGCTGATCGGTGCCTCCAACCGCTGGTGCTCGAGGGCCTGCAGGCATTTCTGCAGGATCGGCAAGCGGTTGTAGGTGGGGATGACAACGCTCAGGAACATGCGGCTGATCCGGTGGCGGGCGGTGGGCCTGGAGACAAAAAGGGGGACCCCTCCCCCTCAGGATCCCCCCCACGGCATGGTCAATCGAACCGCGATGGACTGTGACGCAGCCGGCGGCTGCGGATCAGTCGGCGGCGCCGCCGTTGTTGGCGGTGCCGGTGACGCCGTTGCCAGCACCCTCACCACGGCCGTCGTTGCGCAGCTTGCGCTTCTTGAACTTGCGCGCGTAGGCGCGGTTGCGCTCTTGCTTTTCCTTCTTGAGGTTGCGGCGTTTGGCCATCGAAACGGCGGGGGCTGTTGAAGATTCACTCCACCCTACTGAACGGCGGTGGTGCCATCGCTGGGCGTCAGGCGTTTGAGGCGACCGTCCTCCATGCGCAGCAAGCGGTCGGCGATGTCGAGGATGCGTGGGTCGTGGGTGACCATCAACACAGCGCAGCCCTGCTCCTGGGCCAGCCGTTGCAACAGCTCCACCACCTCGCGGCCCGTGCGGGAATCGAGCGCGGCGGTGGGTTCGTCCGCCAGCAGCAGACGGGGGTGGGCCGCCAGGGCGCGGGCGATCGCCACCCGCTGCTTCTGGCCGCCGGAGAGGTCGTGGGGAAGCTTGTGCAGCTCGGCCCCGAGCCCCACCGCCCGCAGCCATTCCCTCGCCTGGTCGCGCCTGGCGCGGTAGCCCATGCCCGGGAGCAGATCGGCTCCCATCTGCACGTTCTGCTCGGCGGTGAGGCAGCGCAGCAGGTTGTGACCTTGGAAAATCATGCCGATGGAGCGGCGCAGCTGCTGGCGCTGGCGCTGGTTGGCCCCGGCCAACTCGCAGCCCAGCACCTGAACCGAACCCTCCTGCACCTGGCGCAGGGCCCCCACGAGCGTGAGCAGGGTGGTTTTGCCGCAGCCGGAGGGTCCGGTGAGCAGCACCACCTCCCCGGGGGCCACCTGCAGGTCGATGCCCTGCAGCACCTGGCGGCGGGTGTCGCCCTTGCCGTACCAGTGGTTGAGGCCCTCCAGGGCGATGGCGTGGGGGGTGGAGGCAGGGGGCATCCGGGCGGTCCGCGTCACGGCTCAGAAGATCTCCGCCGGATCGGCATCCGCCAGGCGGCGCATGGCCAGGGCGGCGGAGGCCATGCACATCACCAGGATCATGGTGAGCACCGTGAAGGCCCGGGTGGTGTCCATGGCCACCGGCAATTGGGTGGCGCTACGCACCAACCAGTAGAGACCCTGGCCGGCGGCGTAGGCGGGCAGGTAACCGAATGCCGCCAGCAACAACCCCTCCCGGGCCACCACACCCAACAGGCTGGTGAGCCGGTAGCCCATGGCCATCAGCGTGGCGTATTCGGGCAGGTGATCGCTGACATCGCTGTACAGCACCTGGTAGACGATCACGCAGCCCACCACAAACCCCATGGCGGCACCGAGGCTGAAGATGAAGCCGATGGAGGTGCTGGTGCGCCAGTAGTTCTGCTCGAAGGCGATGAAGCCCTCCTTGGTAAGCACGGTGACATCGCTGGGCAACTGCGCCTGCAGGCGCTTGGCGACGGCGGCCGCATCGGAGCCCGGCTTCAGACGCACCAACCCCACCTCAATGCTGCCGGGGGGGGTGTTGGGCAGCAGCTCGAGGAAGGTTTCACTGCTGGTGAGCAGGTTGCCGTCGGCCCCGAAGGAGGTGCCCAGCCCCACCAGCCCCGCCACCCGCACCCGTTTGCCGGCGATTTCGCTCTCCACGGTGCGGCCCTGCTGGAACCACTCGGCCACCGGCCCGAACTCCGGCCGGGACTGCTGGTCGAACAGCACGCGGCCCTTCTGGCTGAGCAGGCGGGCCTTCGGCGCCAGGGTGGGATCGGTGAACAGGGGATCACCCGGCTCAAAACCGAGGGCCAGGATCGAGCGGGTGGCACGGGTTTGGGGGTTGCGCCACAGCAGCAGGTTCCAATGCACCGGGGTGATGCCCTCCACCTCCGGCGACGCCATCACCTGCACGAGGCGGCGGCGCGGAAAGCCCGCCATGCTCACCGAGCTGGTGGAGCGCGGGCTGATCAACACCAGATCTGCATCAAACAACCGGTGGATGGTGACGCTGGCGTCGAACAGTCCATCGCGGAAGCCCAGCTGCATGAACATCAGGATCCCGGCGAAGCTGATGCCCGCCAGGGCCACCGCCAGCCGCACCGGCTGCCGGGTGAGCAGCAGCCAGGCCAGGGGGATGCGCCGAGCCCGCCAGCGGGCCGCCAACCAGGCCCTCAGGCTCACGGCGTGAAGCGGGCGATCAGCTTCAGGCCCGCCAGGTTGCGCACCCGGGCGGCGGCCTGCGGATCGAGGGCCAGCCGCACCTCCACCACCCGGGCATCGGCGTCGCCGGTGGGATCGGTGGAGAGCACCTGGCGCTGGCTCACCTGGGGGGAGATGCGCAGCACCCGGGCCTGGAGGGTGCCGCTGAAGCCGCCGTTCTCACTGGTGAGGCTCACCCGTTGGCCCACGCGCACCCGGTTGATGTCGCTCTCGTAAACCTCGGCGACCGCCTCCATCTGATCACTGGCGCCCAGCTCCATCACCCCCTTGGCGCCGGGTCGCTCGCCCACCTGGGCGTGGATCTTGAGCACCGTGGCCTCCAGGGGCGCCCGCAGCTCGCTCATGGCGAGATCCACCTGCAGGCCCTGGCGTTGGGCAAGGGCTTCACGCCACTGGCCCTCCAGTTTCACCAGTTCATCGCGCTTTTCTTCGAGCAACACCTGCGAGGCCGCACCGGTGGAGGCGGCGCGGGAATAGCGATCCACCTCGCGGCGCTGGAGGCGAATCTGGGCCTGCAGGCTCTGCAGCCGAGCCGTCACGGCCGCCAGGTCGGCCTGCAGGCGCGGGCGGTTGTCAAAGCTGGCCAGCAGCTGGCCGCGGCGCACCCGTTGCCCCTCCTGCACCAACAGCTGGCTCAGGCGTGGCGCTCCGGCGAAGCCACTGCTCGGGGCCGCCAGCTCCACCACCTCACCGGCGGGTTCGAGGTAGCCCAGGGCCGAGACGGCCTCAGGCTGGACCACCTGGGGTGGAACCGCAGCGGGGGCGGATTTGGGGCTGGGGCGCACCGCCAGGGCCGCCAGCACGAGCAGCAGGGAACCACCGCCCACCAGGAGCCACGGCCGGGCGGTGAGACGCGCCATCAACACGGCGGCAGCGGATCGTCGAACAACAACTGCTCGATGTAGCGATCGGCCCACTCGGGGTTGAAGGCCTTCTCCAACACCCGGCGTGTCTTGTCGTTGCGTTTCTGCTGCTGGCAATAGGAGAGCTGACCCCGGTGCCGTTCCACGGTATCGGGGTGATCACTGGGCTGGGCCGGCGCCGTGCGGCTGGCGGCGGCGATCACATCGAGCACATCGCCCACCAGCGCCACAAACTGCTCCTCCTCAGCGGCATCGCTGGGGCGCACAAACCGCACGTAGGGGGAGAAGATCGTGCCCCAGGCCGGCAGCTCGCGCTCTTGGCTGAAGGTCCGCGTCGGCAGGGCCTCCAGGGCCGCCGCCACCGGGGCCGGAAGGGCGGGCCCCACGGGCGACAGGTCAACGATCGCGGCAGACACCACCCCGCGGCCGGCCACGATGTCAGCACCGAACACCGGCAGGTCGTAGCGGGGATCGGGAAAGAAGACGCAATGCAGGATCTGCAGGCCCGCCCCCAGGCGGGCTGTCTCCAGGTGGAGTTTGCGCAGGCCGCGGCTGCGGCGCAGCTCGTTGCGAATGAACAGATCTTCGCCATCAAGGCTGCCGCTGATGGCCTCCAGCTCCGGGTCCACCGCGAGGGGCTCGAGCTCCGGCAGCTGGGCCCAGCACAGGCGAACCCGATCGGCGAGCGCGTCCACCAGCGGGTGGATGCCGAGGGCGGCGGAACTCATGGTGGATGCCGCGGCGACACGCTGCTGATCCTGCCAGCAGAATGCCCTCAGCCCCCCAGGCCAGCCGTTGCCGCCCCAGCCCGTTGCCGCCGTTCAGCCCCTACCTGATCCGCAGCAGCTGCACCTGAGCAATGGCGCCGCGGTGGTGCAGATCGACTTGCCCCAGGCGCCGGTGGTCTGCATCGATTTCTGGTGCCGCGCCGGCAGTGCCCGTGAATCCAGCAGCGAATCCGGCATCGCCCACTTTCTCGAGCACATGGTGTTCAAGGGCAGCGCCCGGTTGGCGGCGGGGGAATTTGATTACCGGGTGGAGGCCCTCGGGGGCAACAGCAATGCCGCCACCGGCTTCGACGATGTGCACTACCACGTGTTGATGCCGCCCGAGGCCAGCGACGACGCCCTGGAGCTGCTGCTGGATTTGGTGCTGGAGCCCCGGCTCGACGCCGCTGACTTCGAGCTGGAGCGGCAGGTGGTGCTGGAGGAGCTGGCCCAGAGCGAAGACCAGCCGGAGGAGGTGGCCTTCCAGGAGTTGCTCCACCAGGCCTGCGGATCCCACGCCTACGGATTGCCAATCCTGGGGGAACGGGAGGCCCTGGAGGCCCACCGGCCCGATGCCATGGCCCTGTTCCACCGGCGCCACTACCGGCCCGAGCGCTGTTGCCTGGCGATCGCCGGACCGGTGGGCACCCGAACCGACGCCCTGCGGGAGCGGCTGGAGCGCTCACGGCTGGGCCAACTGCAGCCGGGCGGGGAACCGGAGACCACGCCGACCCCACTGGACCTGCAGGCGGGGTCGGCTCGCCTTGAGCTGCCGCGGCTGGAGGCGGCGCGGCTGCTGATGGTGTGGCAGCTGCCGGGGGCGGCGGATCAGCGCACGGTGCTGGGCGGCGATCTGCTCACCACCCTGCTGGCGGAAGGGCGCCGCAGCCGGCTGGTGGAACGCCTGCGGGAGGAGCTGCGCCTGGTGGAGAGCATCGACCTCGACCTCAACGTGCTGGAGAGCGGTTGCCTGGTGCTGCTGGAGGCGGTGTGCGAGGCGGAACAGCTGGAGGCGGTGGAGCGGGAGGTGGGCCGGGTGCTGCTGGAGCTGCAGGAGCGGCCCGCGGCGGCGGCGGAGGTGGAGCGGGCGCGCCGCCTGGTGGGCAATGGCTACCGCTTCAGCCTCGAGGTGGCGGGCTCGGTGGCCGCCATGGTGGGCAACAGCCACCTGTGGCAACGGCGCCACGGCCTGCAGGCACCCCTCGACTGGCTGCAGCAGTGGGACGCGGACAGCCTCCAGCGGGAGCTGGTGCCGCTGTTGGCACCGGAGCGGGCCTTCAGCCTGCGGGCGGTGCCGGCATGACCACCAGCCTGGCGGCGGCGCCCCTGGTGGAAGCGGGGCGCTGGGATCTCCACTGCCCGCTGTGGCTGCTGCACCGCCCCGGAGCCCCGATCCTCTCCGCCAAGCTCTGGATGCGCGGCGGCAGCAGCGCCGACCCGGAGGGGCAACGGGGAGCGGCCCAGCTGCTCGCCGGGGTGCTCAGCCGTGGCTGCGGCCCCTACAGCGGCGACGCCCTGGCGGACCTGGTGGAGGGCTGTGGCGCCGGACTGCGCTGTGAAGCGGCGGAGGACGCCACCCTGATCAGCCTCAAGTGCGCCAGCGATGACGCCGCCACCCTGCTGCCACTGCTGCTGCAGATGGTGAGCAGCCCCTGGCTGGTGGACGATCAAATCGACCTGGAGCGCCAGCTCAACCTGCAGACGCTGCAACGGCAACGGGAGGATCCGTTCCAGGTGGCCCACGACCAGCTGCGCGAGCAGCTGTATGGCGCGGGGCCCTACGGCCACGACCCCCTGGGGGTGGAGGCGGAGCTGCGCCTGATCGCGCGTGGGGCCCTGCAGGATCGCGCCCAGGCCCTGGGGCAGGGCGGGGCGGTGCTGGTGTTGGCCGGCCAGATCCCCGACGGCGTCGAAGCGCTGCTGCTGCAGGGGCTGGAGGGGCGCCCCTGGGCCCCCTGCGCGCCCCAACGTCGCCCCGGCCCCTCCGGCACGGCCACCGCCTCGCTGGCCACAAGCTGCGATGAGACCGAGCAACTGGTGCTGATGCTGGGCACCACCACCACGGCGCTAGGGGCCGAGCAGGCCCTGGCCCTAAGGCTGCTGCATGCCCACCTGGGCATCGGCATGTCGAGCCGCCTGTTTGTGGCGCTGCGGGAAGAGCACGGCCTTGCCTACGACGTGGGGGTGCACCACCCGGCGCGGCTGGGGGACGCCCCATTTGTGATGCACCTGTCCAGCTCCGCCGATCGAGCCGCCGAGGCGTGCCGGGAACTGCTCAACGAGTGGCAACGCCTGCTGGAGCAGCCCCTCAGCCGCGCGGAGTTGGAGCTGACCCTCGCCAAGTTCCGGGGCCAGGAGGCCCTGGGACGCCAGACCAGCAGCCAACTGGCCGACCGCCAGGCCCTGGTGCTCGGCCATGGCCTGGCGATGGATTTCGCCGACCGCAGCCTGGCGGCGGCGGCCCAGCTCACCCCGGCCGACCTGCACGCCGCCGCCCGCCAGCTGCTGGGGCGGCCCAGCCTCAGCCTGTGCGGCCCAGCCACGGCCTTGGCCGCGGCCGAGCGGGAATGGCAGCGGCACCCCTTGGCTAGCTGAGCAGCCGCTCCAAGTGGCGCCGTTCCAGCAGAAAGGCCCCGCGGCGGAAGCGCACCGCCACCAGCTCACCGGCCCGCAGGCCCACCACCTCCCCCTCCTCGCCGGTGTCCACCAGGTCGGGGGGGCGCAACATCGGCATCGCGTCAGCGCTTTTGAGGTAGGCCGGGGCCTGCAACAGACGCACCCGTGCCCCCACCTCCAGCTCCGCTGACTCAGGCGCGTCGGACATGGCGATGGGAGGGGGCCGGGTTGCGATGCTGCCACTCTCCTGCAGGATGGGGCCCGTTGCCTGGCCTGCCGTGCGCGCCCTAGCCAACTGGAGCGGTGCCCTCGCCGGATTGCTGCTGCTGGTGTGCGGCGGCCTGGTGCAGGCGGCGCTGCCGGCCCTGGGCGGCGCGGGGCTGAGCGTGATTCCCCTGCCGATCAGCCTGCAGGTGCCCGCCCTGCTGCTGACGGCCCTGGTCTGTGGCCCCCGGCCGGCGATGCTGGCCGGGGTGGCCTACATCAGCCTGGGGCTGTTCCAACTGCCGGTGTTTCAGGCGGGCGGCGGCCTGGGCTACCTGCTGGATCCGGGGTTCGGTTACATCGCCGGCTTTCTGCCCGCCGCCTGGCTCACGGGCCGCCTGGGGCGGCAGCCGGGCATGGACAACCTGCTGAGCCTGGCGGGGGCCTCGGTGGTGGGGCTGCTGGTGCTGCAGGGCTGCGGACTGGCCAACCTGCTGCTGGGGGGCTTGGTGCAGCGCTGGAATGGGGCCCTGCCACAGCTGTTGATCAGCTACAGCCTCGGCCCCCTGCTGCCGCAGTTGTTGCTCTGTTGCGCCGTGGCCGTGCTGGCCCTGCCGCTGCGGCGCCTGCTGCTGGTGGAACCGTGATGGCTCCCGCGTACCGCACCGCCCTGGTGGTGCTGCTGTTGGATCAGCTCAGCAAGGCCTGGGCCAGCGCCAGCCTGCAGCCCGGGGTGGTGTCGCCGCTGCTGCCGGGCCTGCTGCAACTGCGCCTGGTGTTCAACACCGGTGCCGCCTTCAGCCTGCTGAGCGGCAATGCCCTGCTGTTGGGGCTGGTGAGTGCCGCCGTGGCGGCGGGCCTGGTGGTGTGGATCCAGACCAGCGGCCCCCTGCGGCCCTGGCAGGCCACGGGGCTGGGGTTGCTGCTGGGGGGTGCCCTCGGCAATGGCCTCGACCGCTGGCGCCTCGGCCGGGTGGTGGATCTGATCGAGGCGGTGCCCGTGAGTTTTCCCGTGTTCAACCTGGCGGATGTGGCCATCAACCTGGCGGTGCTGTGCCTGGTGATCGATCTGCTGCAGGGCCATGGACGTGCGGCCCGCTGAACTGCACTGGCGCGGCGCCGATGGCACCCCCCAGCGGCAGCTGCTCACGCCCGGCCTCTATCGCATCGGCCGAGACCCGGCGGCGGAGATCTGCCTCACGGGCGCCGGGGTGAGCAAGCAGCACGCGCTGCTGGAGCACTGCGACGGCCATTGGTTGATCAGCGACCTCAACTCCACCAACGGGCTGTGGTGGCGTGGCCGGCGCGTGCAGCAGCTGCTGCTGGCCGATGGAGATGCCCTGCAACTCGCCCCCGGCGAGGCTGGGGCGGCATTGACGCTGCAGCTCCAGTGGCCGTCCAGCCGCCGCTGGCGCCGCGGCGCGCGCCTCGTCAGCGCCTTGCTGGCGGGACTGGCGGCCTCGGGCCTGGTGCTGCTGGCCCTCGGGCGCCTGCAGGTGCCCATTCGCAGCGAACTGAGCAACCAGCGCGGCCCACTGGTGCTGTTCGACGGCCAGAACCGGCCAATGCGCAACACCGAGGCGAGCCAACGGCGGGACCAGGGGCAGTTGAACGCCTTCGCCCCGGTGCTGGTGGACGCGTTGCTGGCCAGCGAGGACAACCGGTTCTGGCGCCACCCCGGCGTGGACCCCATCGGCACCGCCCGTGCCGTGGTCACCAACCTGCTCGGGGGCCGTGTCTTGGAGGGCGGCAGCACCCTCACCCAACAGCTGGCCCGCAGCCTGCATCCGGAGCAAGTGGGCCAGGGGGACACACTCCAGCGCAAGCTCCGCGAGCTGCTGGTGGCCCTGCAGCTGGAGGCCAGCTCCAGCAAGCGCGATCTGTTGCTGGCCTATCTCAACCGGGTGTATCTGGGGGCGGGCTGGGGCTTTGAGGCGGCGTCCCAGCAGCTGTTCGCCAAACCCGCCCGCGATCTCACCCTTGGGGAGGCCGCCCTGCTGGTGGGTCTGTTGCCATCCCCCAATGGCTTCGACCCCTGCGCCAATCCCCAGGGGGCCCTGAACGCCCGCAACCAGGTGCTGCGCAAGCTGGTGGACAGCGGCCGTGTCGGCATGGAGGCCGCCCGGCGGGCCCGGCGCCAACCGCTGGCCCTGGCACCGGAGGCGTGCGGGGCCGACGGCGCGGCACCGGTGCAACGGCCAGCACCGTTCTACGGCGATCAGGTGCGCCGCGATTTGGAGGCCCTGGTGGGCAGCGACGTGGCTGCTGAAGGCAACTTCCTGGTGAGCACGCACTTTGACCCGCTGCTGCAGGAGGTGGTGGAGCGTCGGCTGCGGCAAACGTTGCAGGCCAGCGCTGGGGCCATCAGCCAGGGGGCGGTGGTGGTGATCGATGTCCGCAACGGCGGCATCCTGGCCATCAGCGGCGGCCGCGACTACAGCCTCAGCCAGTACAACCGCGCCAGCATGGCCCTGCGCCAGCCCGGCAGCACCTTCAAGCTGTTCCCCTACCTGGTGGCCCTGGAGCGGGGCATGGCCCCCGGCGATCCGGTGCCCTGCGGGCCGCTCGAGTGGGGCGGGCAGCGGTTCAGCAGCGGCTGCAGAGGGTCCCTCAGTCTTCTGGGGGCCTTTGCCAGCTCCAGCAACACCGCCGCCCTGCGCTTGGGCCGGTTGTTCGGCCTGGAGGCGGTGGTGCAGATGGCACGCAACCTGGGCATCACCAGCCCGCTGGAGCCTGTGCCGGGGCTGGTGCTCGGCCAGGCGGAGGTGCGCCTGCTGGAGCTCACCGCCGCCTATGGGGCCGTGGCCAATGGCGGCATCTGGCATGCCCCCAGCACCATCCGCAGGCTCAACGATGCCGGCAACGGGGCCTCCGCCAGCTCGGGTTCGGCCCCCAGGGGCAGCTTGCGCCCTGGAAGGCGGGTGCTGAGCAGCGCCACCGCCCAGAGCATGCGGCAGCTGCTGCAGGCGGTGGTGCGCAGCGGCACGGGCCGAGCCGCCCGGCTGGGGGGCCAGGAGGGCGGCAAGACCGGCACCACCAACAACGGCCGCGACCTGCTGTTCATCGGCTTCGAGCCCAGCCGCCATTGGGTGATGGGGATCTGGTTGGGCAACGACGACAACCGTCCCACCGGCGCCAGCAGCGCCGTGGCCGCTGCCCTCTGGGGCGAGATCATCCAGGCCGCCGGACGTGGCAGCCTGGCGGCGGGCACCAGCCTGCGCTGAACTCATGGCACTGATCTGGCCCCCGTGAAACCACCTGCTCGGCTCTGGCTCTGGCTTGGGATCGGGCTGCTGCTGGTGGTGGCGATCACCGCGGTGCTGCAGGCGGTGAATGCCCTGATCTGGCAGCTCAGCTATCTGCTGCCGAGCTGGCTGGTGGGGCCAACGCTGCTGTTGCTGTTCGGCGGCGGTGCGCTGCTGCTGGCGCAGGTGATGTGGCCCTGGCTGCAGGCCAGCCGCCGCAACGGTTCGGCCAAGGGCCCCAGCACCAACGTGCCCCCCGGCAACCGCCAGGAGGCGGCCCAGCAGAACCTGGCGGCGATCGACCAGCTGCTGGAGCGCATCCGCGACGATGTGCAGCGCGAAGCCCTGCGCCAAGAACGCCAACGGGTCGCCGCCGAGCTGGAGCGCGGCGATCTGGTGGTGGTGGTGTTCGGCACGGGGTCCGCCGGCAAAACATCCCTCATCCGTGCCCTGCTCAAGGACGTCGTTGGGGACGTGGGCGCCGCCATGGGCTCCACCGATGCCTGCCAGCGCTACCGGCTGCGGCTCAGCAACCTGCCCCGTGGGCTGCAGCTGGTGGACACACCGGGGATCCTGGAGGCCGGCAGCGCGGGCCAGGAGCGGGAACAGCGGGCCCGCAGCCAAGCCGCCCAGGCGGATCTGCTGCTGCTGGTGGTGGATGGCGACCTGCGCAACGCCGAGCAGGAGGTGTTCGACGCCCTCGCCCGCCTCGGCAAACGGCTGTTGTTGGTGCTCAACAAATGCGACCTGCGGGGGCAGGAGGAGGAGCGCCGGCTGCTGGCGCTGCTGCGCCGCCGCTGCCAGGGTCGCATCGCCCCGGAGGACGTGGTGGCCGCCAGCGCCGCCCCGCAATCGGTGCCCATGCCCGGGGGCCGCCCGTTGCAACCACCGGCTGAAATCGATGCGCTGCTGCGGCGCATCGCCCAGGTGCTGCACAGCGATGGCGAGGAGCTGATCGCCGACAACATCCTTCTGCAGAGCCGTCGCCTCAGCGATGCCGGCCGCCAGCTGCTGGGGGAGCAACGCCAAGGGGACGCCGAAGCGGTGGTGGATCGCTACAGCTGGATCAGCGCCGGCGTGCTGGCGGCCACGCCGCTGCCGGTGGTGGATTTGCTGGGGGCGGCGGCCGTGAACGCGCAGATGGTGGTGGAACTTGGGCGGATCTACGGCGTCAGCCTGTCGCGCGCCTCCGCCCAGGACCTGGCGGTGTCCGTGGGGCGCACCCTGGCGAGCCTCGGGGTGATCAAAGGGGGCTTGAGCGTGATCGGCAGCGCCCTCAGCCTCAACCTGCCGGCGCTGCTGCTCGCCCGGGCGGTGCAGGCGGTGGGCGCGGGCTGGCTCACCCGCGTGGCCGGCCGCAGTTTCATCACCTACTTCCAGCAGGACCAGGACTGGGGCGATGGCGGCATCCAGGAGGTGGTGCA
Organism: Synechococcaceae bacterium WBB_10_009; assembly: GCA_010030955.1. GTDB lineage: Bacteria > Cyanobacteriota > Cyanobacteriia > PCC-6307 > Cyanobiaceae > Vulcanococcus. The sequence continues at coordinate 12,506 of RHBP01000029.1, forward strand.
GCGCCAGTACGACCTCAACCGCCGCGACTCCGCCCTGCAGGCCTTCCTCAGCGCCGCCCTCAGCCGGGTGGTGGAACCGCTGCAACGGCAGCAGAAGCAGGGGCAACTGCCACCGCGGCCGCCTGGGGCGGAGCGGGATTGAGCCCCAGGGCCTCCGGCGGCGGCGGCAGCAGGGGCCCGCGGGCATCCAGCACGGTGATCAGCAGCAGGTAGGCCACGGCGATGGCCACCGACATGGCTCCGGTGACAATCGCCACCCAGCGGCCGCGGCGGTCTGGGGGTGTCATGGCAAGGAGGCCTCCACCACCGAGCGCAGGCGCTCCAACTCCGCCTCACCGGTGTGCGGATTGCCCAACACCGCCTTGAGGTGGTGACGCCCCGCATACAGGGGCCGCGACAACATCAGCTGCTGCTCCAGCAGGCGCTGGCGGGTGCTGGTGGACCACCGGTCGGCGCCGCTGGCGTCAAGGCCCTCAGGGCAGAAGGCCAGCAGGTGCAGGGGGCCACCCTGGAGGCTCAGGGGCAGGGGTTCGAGCAGGTGCTGCAGCCGTTGCCGGCGGGTGATGGCCCCCTCCAGCACCGCATCGATGCCGCTGCGGCCCAGCTGGCGCAAGCCCAGCCAGAGCTTGAGAACCTCCGCAGGGCGGGTGCCCTGCAGGCCGCATTCGCCGCCGTGGGCATCGGCCCAACTGGGCTCCATGTAGGGCAGACCGGTGGCGAAACAGCGGGCCAGCAGGCCGGGATCGCGCAGCAACAGCAGCGAACTGCTCTTGGGGATGCCCAGCAGTTTCTGGGGGTTCACGGTGAGCGAGTCCGCCAGACCCAGATCGGGCACCCGCTGGCGGTGGGCTTCGCTGAGGGCAAACACCGCCCCGATGGCCCCATCCACGTGCAACCAGATGCCCCGTGGGCGGCACAGGGCCGCCAGGGGCGCGTGGGTGCGGAGGCAAGGCGCTCCCGCGCACGGTGGTGCCGGCGGTGGCCACCACCGCCAGCACCGGTCGACCCTCGGCGTGGGCCCGCTCCAGGGCCTGCTCCAGGGCGGGGATGGAGAGGGCTCCGGCGGCGTCCACCGGCAGCGGCCATAGCGCCGAAGCGGGGAGGCCCATCACCATCAACGCCTTGCCCAGCGACACATGGGCATCGGCGCTGCAAAGCACCACGGCGGAGGCGTCCCCAGCCAGGCCAGCGCGATGGCGGGCCACCACCAGGGCCATCAGGTTGCTGAGGCTGCCGCCGCTGGC
>RHBP01000281.1 GCA_010030955.1 Synechococcaceae bacterium WBB_10_009
CCTGCAGCTGCAGCAGCCGCAGGGCATCGCCATAGTCTTTGAGGCTGGCGCGCAGACGCTGGTCCTGCTCAGCCAGGGCCGCCCCACGCTCGAAGCTGATCAGGTCCCAGTCGAGCTCCAGGCTGCCCCAGCCCCCGCCCCGGTTGGCCAGGATGCGGTTCCAGCCTCCCTGCTCCACCAGAAAAGCCGACGCCGGTGCGGGCGGGGCCGGATAGAGGCCCCTGTTGCCATCAAGCACCTGGTTGCCCACCTGACGCTGGGCAAAGGCACCGCCCAGCGTCAGGCCCACCCGGGGCCAGAAACGCCCCTGCACCGAGCGCCTGAGTCCGCGCATCTCGGCGATGCGGGCACGCCGCTCGGCCAGCTCGGGGTTGTTGGCAACGGCCACCGCCATGGCCTGCACCAGACTCAACTGCCGCTGCTCACGCTGCTGGGCGGCGGTCACATCGACCGGCAGCGCCGCCGCCGCCGGGGCCTTGAACGCCTGGTCATCGAGGCTGAAGGGGTGCTGGGCCGCCGGCGCGCCCCGCAGGGCGCCGTCAAGCTCCTGCAGATCGCGCTCAAAGGCGGCCAGCGCACGCAGCAAGGCGGGCGAGGCGGGCTGGGGCTTGCTGGGCAGCGCCAGCGCCGGTGCAGGCGACAGCGCCAGGGCCACCAGTGCCAGGGCACGCCGCAGGGTCGTCGCCATGGCGCTCACGGGGCCTGCCGATGGGTGTCTGAGGCCCGCTCGCGCTGGGCACGCTGAGCCATGTCGTGCAGGCCCACGCTGGTGCGGGCCAGGCAGCCGATCGAGAAGCAGATGCAGGCACTGCCCAGCAGACCCCAGTGCACGCGACCTCCAAAGGAATGGATCTTCGTGACCATCAGCGCCACCGCCACGGCGGTGATCCAGGGCAGGCCGATCAACAGAAGAACAGAGGAGCGGCCCATGGGGCGGGTTCTCAGCGATGGGGCTCAGTGCAGGACCAGATGCTCAAGCTGCTGTTCGGCTGCGGCGCGGCGGCGGTTGAGCTGGGCCAGCACCCACGACACCTTGCAGACGCACCCGATCGAGAAACAGATCGCGGCGCTCCCCAGCAAGCCCCAGCCATGGCCATGCAGGCTGAAATCGTCCGCCAGCAGCAACCGAAACGCCAGCAGCACCATCAGCGACGAGGCGATCCACGGCCCATGGACCCAGAGGAGCAGAAACCTGGCCATGGGTGGGCAAGCGCGCAACGGCTACGGGTGGAGGATCGCACCGACCGGCACCGGCGCCAAGCGCCGCTCAGCCCTGGCGCAGCCACTGGGCCGCATCGCAGGCGTGGTAGGTGAGAATCAGATCGGCACCGGCACGCCTGAAGCTGAGCAGGGTCTCGAGCACCACGGCGCGTTCGTCGATCCAGCCGTTCTGGGCGGCTGCCTTGACCATGGCGTACTCGCCGCTCACGTTGTAGGCCGCAATCGGCAACTCGGTCTCGCCCCGCAGGCGGTGAATGATGTCGAGGTAAGCCAGACCTGGCTTGACCATCAGGATGTCGGAGCCCT
>RHBP01000282.1 GCA_010030955.1 Synechococcaceae bacterium WBB_10_009
CCCAGCAGCAGCACCTCCAGCCACAGGCGCGGATTGGTGCTGTGGCGCAGTTGCTGCTCGCTCCCCTTGAGCTGGGCCTGCCAGTGCAGCAGCCGTGCCTTGCCGAGGCGCCGGGCCAGCTCGGGCAGCTGGGGGCGGATCTGGGGCGAAAAGGCGGTCAGCTCGAGCCGCTCGGGGGCCACCCCCGCCAGCACCAGGTCGCGCAGCAACGACGCCAGCCCCTGCAGCAGGGCTCCCGGTTCGCGGCCGCGATCGAGCAGCAGGCGGCAGCTTTCGGTCAGGGCGAGGGGATCGGCCTCGGCGAGGGCCGCGGCCAGTTGCAGCAGTTCCTGTTCGGGCACCGCCCCCAGCAGGTCCCAGACCGCTTCGGCCTCCACCGGGGCGGGCAGCAGCGACAGCTGATCGAGCAGGCTTTCGGCATCCCGCAGCCCGCCCTGGGCCCGCTGGGCCACCACATGCAGGGCATCGGGGGTGATGTGGATCGCCTCCTGTTCGGCGATCCAACCCAGGTGCTGCTGCAGCGCCTCGAGCGGGATGCGGCGAAAGTCGAAGCGCTGGCAACGGCTCAGGATCGTGGGCAGCACCCGTTGCGGGTCGGTGGTGGCGAGCACGAACACCACCCGTGGCGGCGGCTCCTCGAGGGTCTTGAGCAGGGCGTTGAAGGCGGCGGTCGAGAGCATGTGGCACTCGTCGACCACGTAGACCTTCCAGCGGGCCTGAACGGGGGCAAAGCGCGAGCGTTCGATCAGCTCACGGATGTTGTCCACCCCGGTGTTGGAGGCGGCGTCGATCTCGATCACATCGAGGGCCGTGCCGCTGGCGATGGTGCTGCACAGCTCGCAGCGGCCGCAGGGTTCGGGGGTGGGGCCGCCTGTGGCCAGGCAGTTCAGCGAGCGGGCCAGGATCCGGGCGCTCGAGGTCTTGCCGGTGCCGCGGGGGCCGCTGAACAGATAGGCGGGGGCGATCCGGCCCGAGCGCAAGGCGTTGCTCAGGGTCGCGGCGATCGCCTGCTGGCCCACCAGCTGGTCAAAGCGCTGGGGGCGGTATTTGTGGTGCAGGGGTTGGTAGGGCTGCTGCAGAGCAGTGGCGCCGTCGTCCCTGGACTGGATCATGCCGCAAGGCTACCGGGCTCCGGCGCGCTCAGGCCGTCGCCTGTCGGTCGGCGGTGTCGTTGTCCTTGGCACTGGGATGGGTCAGCACCTGGGCCCTGCTGCGGGCCTCCACCAGCTCCCGGGTGATCGTGAAGGTCTTCACGTCCTGGCGCGAGGGCAGGTCGTACATCAGCTCGAGCATCAGCTCCTCGACAATGCCCCGCAGTGCCCGGGCCCCGGTCTTGCGGCGATGGGCCTCGCAGGCGATCGCCTCGATCGCCTCGGGCTCGAAGTCGAGGCGCACATTGTCCATGCTGAGCAGGGTCTGGAACTGCTTGACCAGGGCGTCGCGCGGTTCGGTGAGGATCGCCTCCAGGGCGTGGGCGTCGAGGGGCTCGAGCACGGCGCTCACCGGCAGGCGGCCGATGAA
>RHBP01000283.1 GCA_010030955.1 Synechococcaceae bacterium WBB_10_009
CTCAAGAAGCGCTTCGCCACGCCGCGGCGCACCCGCCTGGTGGAGGGCGGCGATGAACTGGTGGCCCAGCGCACAGCAGCTCAGCGGCCCAATAGTGAACTGCTGCGCCAACGGGCCCTGGACGGGCTCCCCAGCGACGGCCGGCTGCTGATCCAGGCCGATGGCCAGGTGAAGGTGGTGGGGCCGCAACTGCTGGGGCGCCTGCACCTCGACGAACCGGCGCCGCTTGGGGAACACCCCGCTCCGGCACGGCTGATCCTGCCGGTATCGCAGCACCCAGCGGTGTTGGCCTTCACCGACGCGGGCCGCGTGGCGCTGCTGCGCTGGGAGTTCGCTGGCCAACAACCCGGACCCCTGGAGACCTTCCTGCCGGAGGGGATGAAAGGGGAACGGGTGGTGGAAAGGGGAACGGGTGGTGCAGCTGCTGGTGATGCCGCAAGACCCAGCTGGCGCCAGCGTGGGCCTGCTCAGCAGCGACGGCCGCTTCAAGCGGCTACCGATCGAGGAGTTCCAAGACCTCTCCGGTCGTGCCACCTCGGTGCTCAAGCTCAAGGAGGGGGTGACCTTGCAGCGGGCGGTGCTCTGCCGGGAGGGTCAGGATCTGGTGGTGGCCAGCAGCACCGGCCGCCTGCTGCGCTTGGCGGTCAACGAGGCCAACTTGCCGGTGATGGGCCGCAACGCCCAGGGGCCGGTGCTGCTGCGGCTGCTGCCCGGGGAAACCGTGGTGGGTGCCGTGGGCCTCACCGAGGGTGGCAGCGTGGTGATGGCCAGCCGCCAAGGGCTGATCCAACGGCTCCCCCTGGACGATCTGCGCCGCTGCCAACGGGGCGACATCGGCCAGATCGGCCTGCGCTTCGCCCAGCGCGGCGATCAACTGGTGGACCTGTGCAACGGCAGCCAACCCCTGCTGGGGGTGCTTTTGGCGGATGGCCGCAGCCTGCGGCTGGATGCCACCAGCCTCAACGCCAGCAACACCGAAGACGCCGACACCAGCCTCGGCTTGGGTCCCAAGGACCAGATCACGGAACTGGTGCCGCCCCTGAGCTGACGCTCAGGCCGCCACCACCATTGGCGGATGCTGCGCCAGCACCTGCTTGAGATACCGCCCCGTGTGGCTGGTGGGATGCTCAGCCACCTCCTCGGGGGTGCCGCTGACCACGATCTGCCCGCCCTTGTCGCCCCCTTCTGGACCCAGATCGATGATCCAGTCGGAGCAGCGGATGACGTCGAGGTTGTGCTCGATCACCAGCACCGAATTGCCCTTGTCCACCAGCCGCTGGATCACGTCCATCAGCTTGTGCACGTCGTAGAAGCTCAGGCCGGTGGTGGGCTCGTCGATCAGATAGAGCGTCTTGCCGGTGGCCCGCTTGGAGAGCTCGGTGGCCAGCTTCACCCGCTGGGCCTCACCACCGGAGAGGGTGGGGGCCGGCTGGCCCAGCTTCACGTAGCCCAGGCCCACATCCACAAGGGTGCGTAGCCGATCGGCCGCCTGCTCTTGATGCACGCAAACCAGCGCG
>RHBP01000284.1 GCA_010030955.1 Synechococcaceae bacterium WBB_10_009
GATGTGATGCCCTCGGCAGCTGCGCTCCTTGCCCTGCTGGCATCGCTCAACACCGGCAGCCCGCTGGCGCCGCTGCCCCCCCTGCCACCGCAGGTTGTCCCCGGTGAGGGCCGGTCAACCGGCCGCAGCGGCGCCAGGCTGGATCTCAACGGTGAGCTGCAACAGGCCCGCTGGCAGCTCAGCGGCAGCACCACAGACCCAACGCAGCTCTGGCTGCCGCTGGAGGTTCTGCAGAACCAGCTCGGCGTGGAGAGCCGCAGCCTGACGTCGGGGGGGCTGCGCCTGAACTGGTTCGGCCGCGAACGAGACGTGCCGCCCGATGGCCTGCGGCCACTTGAGGATGAGGTGGCCATCGATGCGGCGGCCCTGCTTCGCGATGCGGGGGTGACGATCGCCGTCACGGGCGACAGGCTCAGCCTGACGCTGCCGCCGACCCGATTGCTCGACGTGCGCAGCTCCAGCACCGCTGGGGCGCGGCGGATCGTGCTCGATCTGGCTGGCCAGGCCCTGGTGCGACGGGATGGGGAGCGGCTCTGGCTGAGCCTGGTCAGCACGCCGGCCCAGCAGGCCGAACTGAATCGACTGGGGCTGACGGTGCAGCAAAGCGACACAGCGCTGGGTCTGCAGCCGAGGACCAGCGCTCCACAGCGTCTCCTGACCCTGGGCGATCCGGCCCGGATCGTGATCGATCTGCCCCCCGGGCCGGCCGCTGCCACCCAGCCGGCCCAGCCGGACGACCCGCGTCTGTTGGCCCTGCTGGGCCGCGATCTGCACTGGGACCGGCAGGTGCACGGCGCCATCAGATTGAACGCCGTACGCCTCGATCCCCGCAACACAACCCTCGAGCTGAGGCCCCTCACCCGCAGCGGCGGCATGGAGGGTCTGAGCTCCCTGCAGCAGCTGGCCGCCCGCGAAGATGCGCTGGTTGCCATCAATGGCGGCTTTTTCAACCGGGTCAAGAAACTGCCCCTCGGCGCCCTGCGCGTCGAGGGGCGCTGGCTCTCAGGGCCGATCCTCAGCCGCGGGGTTGTGGCCTGGTCCCCCGGCACCATGCCGCGCTTCGGCCGTCTGAGCCTGGATGAAGCGATCAGTGATCCCGGTGGCAACAGCAGGCCCATCACCCTGATCAACAGCGGCTACCTGCAACGTGGACTGAGCCGCTACACCGCCGACTGGGGCCCCAGCTACCGGGCCCTCAGCGGCGACGAGCGGGCACTGGTGATCCGGAACGGAGGTGGTGCGCCTGTGGAACAGCGCCGAACTGAATCAGGGCGTGCCGCTGCGATCCGGCGAAATCCTGGTGGTGGCCCGTGGCGGTGCCGAACTGCCCTGGGAGGAGGGCAGCACACTGACGATCACCGCGCGCAACAGCGACCCGCTGGCTGACGCCCCGTTCGTGATCGGGGGCGGGCCACTGCTGCTGCAGAACGGTCGGATCGTGCTCAACGGGTCGCTGGAGAATTTCAGCGGCTCCTTTCTGGAGCAGGGTGCCCCACGCACGGTGATC
>RHBP01000285.1 GCA_010030955.1 Synechococcaceae bacterium WBB_10_009
CACCTGCTCAGCAAGATCGAAGCGCCGGAATACCGGCGGCTGTGCATCGAAACCCTGGTGACCCTGATCGCCTTTGTGGATGCCAACCCGCAGGTGCGCTTCGACGACGACCTGGCCCTCGATGTGGTGATCGGCCACGCCGTGCGGGTGGGCTGGCAGCTGCGGCACCCTGAGCAAGCACCCACCAGCTACCCCACCCACAAGGCGGAGGCCTGGGATGCCTTCTACCGGGCCTCACCGGCCCAGTGCCGCCGCTGGCAACTGGAGGCCCTCAAGCAACTGGCCGAAGCCCCACCGGTGGCACCCACCGCGGCCTGACCCCGCCGCCTAGATCGGTTCGGCCAGCGTCATGCAGATGTTGGCCTGCTCCACGCACTGCTCAATCAGGTCGGCCAGGAGCAGCGCCCGGGACGCCTGGGGCCCATCCACCGCCGGCTTCTCGAGGCCGCGCACGCACTGCAGGAAGTGCTCCAGCTCCGCCACCAGCGGATCCACCGGTGAGGTGCTCACCTCCTCGATGAACCCGTCATTGCGGTAGAGCAGCTCCCCGTGGTCGGCGCTGAACGACTGGTGGCTGCGGCGGTGGATCTGCAGGCTGCGGTTGAGGAAATCGCTCTCCACCAGGGCGCTGCGGCAGTGGGCCGAGAGGCTGCGGATCTTGCGGTGCGCCATCTTGCTGGCGGTGAGGCTGGCCACCACACCATTGGCGAAGCCGAGGGTGGCGTTCACGTAGTCGATCGGGCCTTCGGCGCTGCGGCCGCCCGCCGCCGCCAAGCGCACCACCGGCGCACCGGCCAGCTCCAGCACCAGGTCGATGTCGTGGATCATCAGATCCAGCACCACCGACACGTCGTTGGCGCGGTCGGGGTTGGGGCTGTGGCGGCGGGCCTCCAGCACCACCACCTGCTCATTGGCCACCACCTTCACCAGCTCGCGGAAGGCCGGGTTGAACCGCTCGATGTGGCCCACCTGCAGCAGCCGCCCGGCGGCGTCGGCGGCGCGAATCAGCTCGGCGGCCTCCTCCTGGCTGGCGGCGATCGGTTTCTCGATCAGCACGTGCACACCGGCGTTGAAGCAGGCCATGCCCACCCGGTGGTGCAGCAGCGTCGGCACGGCGATGCACACCGCCTCCACCTGGCCCAGCAGCTCCTCGTAGGAGGCAAACCACTGGCAGCCGAATTGCTCCACCGCCAGCTGCCCGCGTTTGGGGTCGGGGTCGGCCACCCCCACCAGCTCCGCATCCTTGAGCAGGCTCAGCACCCGGGCGTGGTGCCAGCCCATGTTGCCGATGCCGATGACTCCAACGCGAACGGGCTGCATGGCGTTGGCCAACGGGCGCACCGATTATCGGGGATCAGGGCTCCTCTTCAACGGCTGGCTCCTGCGGCCGGCGGGTGATCTCCACCCGCTCGATGCGCGGGCCGTCCATGGCCAGGATCAAAAACTGGTGCCCCTTCCAGCGCAGGCTCTCGCCCGGAGCAGGGATGTGCTGCAGCCGCTCCAGCAG
>RHBP01000286.1 GCA_010030955.1 Synechococcaceae bacterium WBB_10_009
TCGGCCGCCTGCGCCGCCCTCGATACGCCGGTCACCGGCGGCAACGTCTCCCTCTACAACGAAACGCGCCTGCCCGATGGCCGCATGCAGCCGATCCACCCCACGCCGGTGGTGGGCATGGTGGGCCTGGTGCACGACTTGGCCCAGGTGCGCGGCCAGGCCTGGCGGGAACCCGGCGATCTGATCTGGCTGTTGGGGGTGCCGCTGGAATCGGGGCAGGCTCCCGCCGATCCGCGCCTGGGCCTGGCCGGCAGCAGCTACCTGGAGCGGCTGCATGGAGCCGTCACGGGGCGCCCGCCGGAGGTTGATCTGGCGCTGGAGCGCTCGGTTCAGGGCTTCCTGCGCCAGGCGATCGCCTCCGGCCTGGTGCGCTCCGCCCACGACCTCAGCGACGGCGGCCTGGCGGTGGCCGCGGCGGAATGCTGCATCGCCTCCGGATCGCCTCCGGTCTGGGGGCCCACCTCGAAATCCCCGCCTCCAGCCAGCGGCTGGATCGGCTGCTGTTCGCCGAGGGCGGGGCCCGCATCCTGGTGAGCGTGACCCCGGCCCAGTCCGTGGCCTGGGAGCAGGCCCTGGAGGCCGCCGGGGTGCCTGGCCAATGCCTGGGGATGGTGGAGTCCGCCGATGCGGCGCAGCTGGTGATCCACCAGGCCGGAGCGCCGCTGCTGGAGTTGGCGGTGGCCCAGATGGCCGAGCGCTTTGAGCAGGCGATTCCCCGCCGCATGGGGGTGGATCTGCCCCCAACGGCCTGATGCACAATGCAGACACGCGTCCACCGGTGGGAGTTGCCGTGATCGATCCGCAGCTCGCCCACCTCGCTGATTCGGCTGATCGGCCCGACAAGCCCGAGGAGGCCTGCGGCGTGTTTGCGGTGCTGGCCAGCGAGCAGCCGGTGGCCAACCTCACCTATTTCGGGCTCTACGCCCTGCAGCACCGCGGCCAGGAATCGGCGGGCATCGCCGTGTTCGAGCAGGGCACCGGCCAGGCGGGCGGCCCCAAGGTGCGGATGCACAAGGACATGGGCCTGGTGAGCCAGGTGTTCGACCAGGAGGTGCTGGAGCGCCTTCCGGGCCAGCTGGCCATCGGCCACAACCGCTACTCCACCACCGGCAGCAGCAAGGCCTGCAACGCCCAGCCGGTGCTGCTCAACACGCGCCTCGGCCCCTTCGCCTTTGCCCACAACGGCAACCTGGTGAATGCGGCGGAGCTGCGCCAGGCCATCGCCAGCGACACCCCCGAAGCGGAGTTCACCTCCACCACCGATTCGGAGCTGATCGCCTTTGCCATCCAGCACGCCGTGAATGGTGGGCTGGCCTGGGATGCCGCCATCCGCGCCGCCGCCGGCCGCTGCCGCGGTGCCTTCAGCCTGGTGATCGGCACCCCCGAAGGACTGTTCGCCCTGCGGGATGGCCATGGCATCCGCCCCTTGGTGTTTGGCCACATGGGTGAGGCCGGGGCTGCCCAATGGGTGGTGAGCAGCGAATCCTGCGGGCTCGACAT
>RHBP01000287.1 GCA_010030955.1 Synechococcaceae bacterium WBB_10_009
CTGCCCGCCGGCGTTGAGGAGCAGCTGCTGCTGGCGGAGCTGCGGCGCCTGAGCTGGGGTGCGGCCGACATCCTGCTGGCCTACGGCCGCGGCGAGCAGCCCCCCCATGGCTTTCCGCCCGCTCTGAGCGTGGATCACGGCGGCGAGGGCCCCGTGAGCGCCGCCGATCTGGCGGTGAACCAGTGGCTGCTCGACGGGCTGGCCGCCGCCTTCCCCCAGGCGCCCTGGACCCTGCTCAGCGAGGAGACCGCCAAGCAGCAGCTCACCCCCGGCCAACCCCTGGATGCGGAGTGGCTGTGGATCCTCGATCCCCTCGATGGCACCAAGGATTTCCTGCAGGGCACCGGCGAGTACGCCGTGCACCTGGCCCTGGTGCACAACGGCCGGCCCGTGCTGGGGGTGGTGCTGCTGCCGGAGCTGGAGGAGCTGTGGATCGGCCTGGTGGGCGCCGCTGGCGCCGCCGGCCGGGCCTGGTGCGAAAACCGCGCCGCCGAGCAGCGTCCCGCCCGCCTGAGTTCCCGCCAGGCCCTCGGGGATCTGGTGCTGGTGGCCAGCCGCAACCACCGCGACCAGCGGCTGGAGCAGCTGCTCGACGCCCTGGCCCTGGGCGACACCAAGGCCATCGGCAGCGTGGGCGGCAAGGTGGCCACGATCCTGCGGGGCGACGCCGACCTCTACATCTCCCTGTCCGGCAACAGCGCCCCCAAGGATTGGGACATGGCTGCGCCTGAAGCGGTGCTGCTGGCGGCCGGTGGGGCCTTCAGCCACGCCGATGGCCGCCCGCTCTCCTACAACGATGGCGACATCCGCCAGGCCGGTTGCCTGATCGCCAGCCACGGCCCCAGCCACGGCGAGCTGTGCGCCAAGGCCGCCGCCGCGATGGCGGCCATCGATCCGGGATTTGCGGTGTAGACCCAGCTGCCGCGATCAGCAGGGCTGCAGGGGCACCCCCAGCCGCTGCGCCTGCTCGATCAGTTGTTGATCGCGGCTCGCCAGCGGTGTTTCCAGCCGCAGGGCCAGCTCCAGGTAGGCCGCGTCGTAGCTGGTGAGAGCGGTTTGCTCCGCCAGGGCCACGACCGCGTTCCACACCACTGCTGAGCTGGGTGGATCCAGGTTGAGGCCCAGGTCGTTCATCAGGCGAAGCGCCTGCACCCGCTCGGCCTGGCTGATGCGCCGCCGCCGTTCGGCCATCAGCAGCACGTTGCCCACCTCCCAGAGCACCAGGGCTGGAGCCCAGATCTCCCCACCCTCAAGGGCCTCCAGCAGCGCGGTGCTGTGCTCGCTGCGTTCATCTTCAAAGCAGAGGGCGCACAGAGCCGAGCTGTCCACCACCAGCCGGGCGCTCATCGCTGCCGCCCTTCATCGCGCAGGGCTTGCAGTGAGAGCCCATCAAGCCGTTTGCCGATGCTGAAACGCTGCAACGCCTGCACAGCTGCGATGCGACGCGCATGGGCGGGGGGCTCCACCGGCACCAGCTTGGCGACGCCGCGGCCGTGGCG
>RHBP01000288.1 GCA_010030955.1 Synechococcaceae bacterium WBB_10_009
CTCCGGCACCAGCCGCAGCTGGTCGCCACTAGAGGCAGTGAGCCGCCAGTGCGGGTAGGGGGCGTCAACGTGCTCGAGCATCAGCGGGCCCAGAGGTTGTATTTGAGGATGCACCAGATGGCGCGCACGCCATCACGCCAGCCGATTTTCTTGCCCTCATCGTAGGTGCGGCCGTAATAGGAAATGCCCACCTCGTAGATGCGGCAGCGGCGGCGGGCCAACTTGGCGGTGATTTCGGGTTCGAAGCCGAAGCGCTGCTCACGGATGCGGATCGCCTGAATGATCTCCGTGCGGAAGGCCTTGTAGCAGGTCTCCATGTCGGTGAGGTTCAGGTCGGTGAACATGTTGCTGAGCAGGGTGAGAAAGCCGTTGCCCAGCCGGTGCCAGAAGTACACAACCCGGTGCGGAGCGGCCCCCTGGAAGCGGCTGCCGAACACCACATCCGCCTTGCCCTGCACGATCGGCCCGATCACCAGCGGGTATTCGGCGGGGTCGTACTCCAGGTCGGCGTCCTGCACGATGCAGATCTCGCCGCGGGCGGCGGCAAAGCCGGTGGCCAGGGCCGCCCCCTTGCCGCGGTTGCGCTCGTGGAGCAAGACGGTCAGGTCGTCAGCCTGCAAACCCTGCAGCAGTTCGCGGGTGCCGTCGGTGGAGCCGTCGTCCACCACGATGATCTGCTTGGAGGCCACCGGGGCGCTGCGCACCCGCTCGAGCAGATCCAGGATCGTGGCCGCTTCGTTGAAGCAGGGGATCACCACCGAGAGCAGGGGGCGCTCAGCACTCGGGGCCATGGATCAGCGCAGCATCGGATCGGGCCCTACTCCAGCACGGGCGCCCGAAACACCACCCATTTCTGCGCGCTGTAGGAAACAGCCGCCAGCAAGGGAACCAGCGCCAGGGCCGCCAGGTTGCGCTGCAGGCCCCAGCCCGCCAGCCCCGTGATGCCCGCCCAGTTGGCCCACCACAGCAGCAGGGCCAACAGGCCGTAGCGAAGGGCGGCCCGCTTCTGCAGCCGCTCCACCCGGAACACCTTCTTGCCGTAGAGCACGAAGCCCAGGCCCACATTGAGCAGCTGGCTCAGCAGGGTGGCCAGGCCGGTGTGCAGCACCAGCAGCAGAAGCTGCAGCACCAGGTTGGTGAGCAACACGTTGAGGGCGCCGTAGCCGAGGAAGCGCCGCTTGCGGCCGCTGGTGGGGCTCTGGGGCGGCATCAGGCTCAGGGGCTCGGCAACTGCTGCAGCCACTCCACCATGGCGCGGTTCACCTGGTCGGGCACCTCATCGTGGGGGCAGTGGCCCGCCTCCAGCACCACCTCGGTGGTGTGGGCCGGCGCATGGCGCTGGAAGGCGCTGCGGCGGCCGGCCGCGTTGATCCACGGGTCGCGGATGCCCCACAGCAGCAGCAACGGGGCCTGCAGCTGGGCGAACAGCTCATCGAGGGGCTGGCCGCGGGGGATGTCAAACACGGTGCGGAA
>RHBP01000289.1 GCA_010030955.1 Synechococcaceae bacterium WBB_10_009
ACCGGCAACACCTCCGCCGCCGCGGCCGCCTATGCCCGGCGCGGCGGCATGCGGGCCTTCGTGCTGATCCCCGATGGCTATGTGGCCCAGGGCAAGTTGGCCCAGGCCCTGCTCTACGGCGCCGAGGTGCTGGCGGTGAAGGGCAACTTCGACCGGGCCCTGGCGATTGTGCAGGAGGTGGCCAACCAGTACCCGATCACCCTGGTGAACTCGGTGAACCCCTACCGGCTGCAGGGGCAGAAAACGGCCGCCTTTGAGGTGGTGGATGCCCTGGGCGAAGCCCCCGATTGGCTCTGCATCCCCGTGGGCAACGCCGGCAACATCACCGCCTACTGGATGGGCTTCAACGAATACAAGCGGGCCGGCCACAGCCGGCGGCTGCCGCGGATGATGGGCTTCCAGGCCGCCGGATCGGCGCCCTTGGTGCTGGGCCACACGGTGGAGCAGCCCGACACCATCGCCACCGCCATCCGCATCGGCAACCCGGTGAACCGCGACAACGCCCTCAAGGTGCGGGCCGAGAGCAACGGCGAGTTCATGGCCGTCACCGACGCCGAAATCATCGAGGCCTACAAGTTGCTGGGCAGCGGCGAGGGGGTGTTCTGCGAACCCGCCAGTGCGGCCTCCGTGGCGGGCCTGCTCAAGCGCCGTGAGGAGGTGCCCGCCGGCGCCACCGTGGTGTGCGTGCTCACCGGCAATGGCCTCAAGGACCCCACCACCGCCATCGAGCACAACGACTCCAAGTTCCACACCGGCCTGGAACCCGACACCCAAACCGTGGCGCGCGTGATGGGGTTCTGAGGCCCCAACCAACCCAACAACCGTCTGTCCAAGGGCAGTGGAAAACCCGGGGCCTCCGGAGCGGAAAACCGCAGCCCTAACGCCGTCGCGAAGCCGATCCACTTTCCCCAACCGCGGGAATCCGGGGAAAACGGGCTTCCGCCCTCAGGCCCTGGAGCCGCCTCAACAGGCCTGTGGAGCGCAAACACCAAGCGCCAGCAATGCTTTTGGGGCTTTTGCGGGATTTCCCCAGGCCCTATAGCGGCTGTTTTGGTTTTAAAGATTGAAGATCAAATCCTTCTAATCACCGGTGTGGGGAATGCCGGGGAAACCGTTCGGGTGGCCCGTTGCGCTTCCAGCCGGCTTGTGGAAGCGTGGGGGGCCATTCCGCCAAGCCATGAAGCTGGTCTGCTCCCAGGCCGAACTCAATGCCAGCCTTCAGCTGGTGAGCCGTGCCGTGGCGAGCCGTCCCACCCATCCGGTGTTGGCCAACGTGCTGCTCACGGCTGACGCCGGCACCGGGCGCGTCAGCCTCACCGGCTTCGACCTGAGCCTCGGCATCCAGACCAGCCTGGCGGCTTCGGTGCACACCAGCGGTGCGATCACCCTGCCGGCGCGGTTGTTCGGCGAAATCGTGGCCCGCATGCCCGCCGATAGCCCCATCGGGCTGCAGTGCGAGGAGGGCTCGGA
>RHBP01000290.1 GCA_010030955.1 Synechococcaceae bacterium WBB_10_009
CGAGACCGAGGATCACACCGAGGGAAACCAGACGTGTCATGGCAAATCCTGTCGTCCGCGGATGGCGGCTGAACGGCCGCTGCAACAGGACCCCACCGACCGGGTGCGGCTGCTGCGCTGGCCGGTACAGCGCAAGCCGCTACAGCCCCTGGCCCTGCCCAGTGGCTGGGGACTCACCGATCTGCTGGCCACCGACCGCGGCCTGCTGGGGTTGTGGCGCCGGTTTGACGCCCCTGACCGGTGGCAGGCCCGGCTCGTGCTCTACCCCCTGCCGGGCCCCGACCCCGCGGCCAGGCCCCTGGTGCCGCTGCAGCAGTGGAACCTCGACAGCCTGGGACTGCCGCGCGACAACTGGGAGGTGCTGCTGGCCGCACCACCGCTGGCCGATGGACGGCCCACCCTGATCCTGGCCAGCGACGATAACTTCAACCCCCTGCAGGCCAGCCACCTGGTGCGGCTGAGCCCGGTGCGACACCCCGATTGCAAGCCATGAGCCAAACCGCTGAGCTGAGCCGTCGCCGCCTGTTGCAGCTGCTGGGACTGGGCGGCAGTGCCGCGGCCGCAAGCCTGATGCAGGGTCAGGCTTCGGCAGGCGCAGGCCACGGCCAGCTGGGCTTCAAGCCCCTGCGGCCGCCATTGCCCCTGCCCGGCGACGGGCTCAGCGCGGCCCAGCAGCGCGCGCTGTACCGCCAGCTGACGCTCGACGACCGGCTGCTCGTGCCCGAAGGCTTCAGCGCCGAACTGCTGGTGGTGTGGGGCGATCGGCTCGCCGGTGGTCGCTTCGGGTTCAACAACGACTACCTGGCCCTCACCCCCCTGGAGGGCAACCGCGCCCTGCTGAGCGTCAATTTCGAATACATCAGTCCCCAGACCTGGGCGTCGGGCTACGGCGAGGCCGTGGGCACGCCCCTGCCGCTGGCGGCGCTGCAGCAGGCGCTGGCGGCCCGCGGCGGCAGCGTCGACGCCACCGCGCTGCCAGCGGATGATCCCCTGCTCGCGATGGTGCGCCAGGTGGCCGAGGCGGCCATGGCCGATCTCGGCATCGGCGTGCTCGAACTGCAGCACAGCAACGGCCGCTGGCATCGCCTGCAGGGCAGCGGCTATGAACGGCGCATCGACGGGCTGACGCCGGTGCGCTGCAGCGGCCCGGCGGCAGCGGTGTTTCGCAACCCGGCACCGCTGGGCTACCGCGGCAGCCAGGGCGCGGGCCTGCGCGGAACCTTCGCCAACTGCGCCGGCGGCACCACCCCCTGGGGCACGGTGCTCAGCGCCGAAGAAAACGTCCAGAGCCAGGTGAGCGAGGCGGTGTTTGCCGACGGCTCGGCAACCGCACCGTCCCAGCGACCGTTCCGCTGGGACGGCACCCGGCTCGACGGGCTGGGCAACCCGTTCGGACTGCCCGGCAACCCGGTCTCGACGCTCGTCTGTCTCTCGCGATACGTCATCCCCGGACTGTATGCCGCCATGGGC
>RHBP01000030.1 GCA_010030955.1 Synechococcaceae bacterium WBB_10_009
GGCAGCTGCCCCCAGGCCGCTGAGACCCACCAGCCAGCCGCCTGCCCGGGCCGGCCGCGGCTGGGCGCTCACCCGATCGAGCTGGGCCTGGCCGCGCCGCAGGGGCATCTCCAGGTAGTCGCGGTGGCCGGGCCCACCATCCACCTGCAGCTCCCAGGATCCATGGGCGCCCTTGGGCAGGGCGAAGCTCAGCTGGCCGTGCTGGTCGGTGCGGCCGAGCTCCAGGGGCTCGCCGTGGGGGGGCACCAGGCGCACCACCGCATCACGGGTGGGTTCGCCATTGGAAAACTGGCTCTGCAGCAGCAGTGCATCACTGAGGCCCCGCAGGGGGCTGAGGCGGCTTTCGATGCCATGGGCCTGGGCCGACCCGGTGGTCAACCCCGCCCACAGCAGGGGCGCCAGGGCCAGCAGCCCGCAGCGGATGGTGCGGCCCATTCAGGCCGACCAGCGGCTGCCGTTGCTGCGGGTTTTGCCCGCCTGCACCATGTGCACCATCGAGCTCACCATCATCGAGAGGGCGTCGCTGGAATCGTCGCGCCCTTTGAGCTCGGAGGCCAGCACCTGTTCGGCGGCGCTGCCGCGGTTGAGGCGGATGCTGGGTCCGCGGCGCGGGCCATCGGGGGCCGTCGCCTCGGCACCGGAGCCCTGGTCCAGGTTGAGGGCCGATCGGAAGGCGTCGTTGGCCTGAAGATCCACGAAAGCGACGGATGCCTGCCCTGATCCTGCCAAATCCTGGGGGGCAGCGGCGTGTCCGGCCCCCCGGCTTACACAGGTCGCAACCAATGCAGGCCCCCCTCATGCAGCCAGCCATCGAAGGGCACATCCCAGGGATCGCGGGGTACCTGCTCCACCAGGCAGCCCTCGGGCAGCACCACCAGGGCCGGCACCGCCCGCCAGGGGGCCGCGCTGCGCAGGCGGTCGAACCAGCCGCCGCCGTAGCCGAGGCGAAACCCCTGGCGGTCGCAGGCCAGGGCCGGCACCAGCAGCAGCGCCAGCTGCTGGGGTTCCAGATCGGGCCCCGGGTCCGGGGCGGGGATGCCCGTGTCATCCGGGCTGAGGGGGGTGCCCTCCCCCCAGGCGCGGTAGTGCAGGGCGCCGTTGCTCAGCCGCGGCAGGGCCAGCCGCCCGCGCAGGCCGGGCTCCTGCTCCAGGCCGCGCAGATCCGGCTCCCCGGCCAGGGGCCAGTGGATCCCCAGCCGGCGCCCCGCTGACACCAGATCCGGCAGCTCCCGGCGGGCGATCGCCAGCAGCGGGCCCTGGGCCGCCGGCAGCAGCGCCGCCCGCTGGCGGCGGCACTGGCGCCGCAGGGCGTTTTTTTGCGCAGCGTTGGGCTCCCCCACGGTTCAGCGCTGAAACCAGCCGGTGAGGGCCACCGCCAGGGCATCGGCGGCGTCGTCGGGCCGCGGCGGGTCGTCGAGGTTGAGCTCACGCATCACCGCATCGAGCACATCGGCCTTGTCGGCATGGCCGTGGCCCGCCAAAGCCAGCTTGATCTGCATGGGCGGAAACTCCACCACCGGCACCTGGAAGCGGGCCAGGGTCATCATCAGCACCCCCCGGGCCTGCACCACGGAGATGGTGGTGCTGGAGCGGTAGAAGAAAAACTTTTCCACCGCCGCCAGCTGCGGCCGCCAGGTGCGCAGCAGCTGGCGCAGGTCGCGGGCGATCTCCACCATGCGCTCACCCTCGCTGCGGCCCGGATCGGTGCGGATGATGCCGCAGTCGAGCAACTGTTGGCGGCCGCTGCCGGGGCGACCGTCCACATCGATCAAGCCGTAGCCCACCCTGGCCAGGCCGGGGTCGAGGCCGAGGATCCGCATCAGGGCCCCCGGCGCGCCATCAGGCCGCCAGGGCCAGCTCGAAGGCGGCGCGGTCGGTGGATTCGGGGCGCTCGAACACCTTGCAGAACACCTTCACCACCCGGTCGCCGGAGTCGATCTGCTCGAGGGGGTCCTTGCGCAGGCGGTGGCGCAGGCAGCAGGCGGCCACACGGGCCACGTCGTCTTCGCTCACCTCGGTGCGGCCCTCGAAGGCGGCCAGGGCGCGGGCGGCGCGGTTGGTCACGATGTCGCCCCGCAGGCCATCCACATCCAGCTCGCCGCAGATGGCGGAGATGCGGATGCGCAGGTCGTCATCGATCTGCACCTGGGGCAGGCGGTTCTGGGCCTCCACCACCCGGGCCTGCAGGCCGTCTTGGGTGGGTTGCACCGCGGCATTGAAGCCATCGGGGTCGTTGTCGAAGGCGGTGCGTTGATCCACCACTTGCACCCGAAGTTCGGGGTCGCGCACGGTGCGCACCTCCACGCTCATGCCGAAGCGGTCCAGCAGCTGGGGTCGCAGTTCCCCCTCCTCGGGGTTGCCGGAGCCGATCAGCACGAATCGGGCCGGGTGGCGCACGCTCACCCCCTCCCGCTCCACGGTGTTCCAGCCGGAGGCGGCGGAATCCAGCAGCACGTCCACCAGGTGGTCGTCCAGCAGGTTCACCTCATCCACATAGAGCAGGCCGCGGTTGGCCTTGGCCAGCAGGCCCGGCTCAAAGGCCCGCACACCCTCACTCAGGGCTTTCTCGATGTCGATGGTGCCGCAGAGGCGGTCTTCGGTGGCCCCCAGGGGCAGGTCCACCATGGGCACCTGGCGCTTCTCGGTGGGCAGCTGCTCGCCCTGCTCCTGGCGCTGGCGCACCTCGGTGCTTTGCAGGTCGGGGTCGCTGGGGGAGCTGTTGTAGGGGTCGCCGGCCACCACATCGATCTCCGGCAGCAGATCCGCCAGGGCACGGATGGTGGTGCTCTTGCCCGTGCCGCGGTCGCCCATGATCATCACGCCGCCGATGCGTGGATCGATCACGTTGAGGAGCAGCGCCAGCTTCATCTCCTCCTGGCCCACGATGGCGGTGAAGGGGTAAACCCTGCGCTTGCGGGCTTGCATCAGCGGGATGGATCAGGCTGTTCGGGGGATTGTTTCACAGGCAGCAGGCTGAGCACCTGGGGCGGGGTGGCGTCCGCCGGGTAGATCAGGCGCACCCGCAGGCTGCGGCTGCCGCCCGGCGCCAGGCTGATGGTGCCGAGGGCCGGCCCCTGCTGCCCCACCCGCTGCACCAGGTGGAACCCCTGGCGGCCGCTGGGCTTGCCATCGGGGCCATCCAGGCCGCTCACCTCCACGGTGCCGCGGAACATCACCGGGGGGCCCGGCTTGGCCTTGAAGCGCAGGCCACCGACCGCCTGGTCGCCCTTGATCGGGCTCTCCAGTGCCAGCTCCAGCCGCACGGGCTGGGGGCCACCGTTGCGCAGCGGCAGGGTGAGGTCGTACTCCACGCCGTAGTTGCCGTGGGCCGCCCAGGCGGTGCCGGGGTAGAAGGCCTTGAGCTCGGCGGTCTGCACCTGGCGGGTGCCGAGGCTGCCGCGCTCCAGGGAGGCGATCGGCCAGGAGATCGGCGCCCGGCTGGCGGAGAGGTAGGGCTGGCCGGGATCGGTGATGGTGCCGCGCCAGGTGCTGCCCACCTGCACCCCACTGACCCGCGAATACACCAGCTTGCCGCTGCTGCCGCGGGGGGTGGGGCTGTGTTCCTTGGCGCTCAGCCCGCCATCCAGCAGGGCGGCCCAACGCTCCGGCGGCGGCGGTTGGTCGCCCTCGCCGAAGGCCGCCAGGGTGGCCAGGCTGATGGCGCCTGAGCTCTGCAGGCGCAGCTGCAGGTTGCGGCCGTTGAGCAGGGGGTCGAGGCCCCGCACCGGAAGGGGCAAGGCCAGCAGCGTGGTGGGTTGGCCGGGTGGCAGGGTCCAGCGCTCCGGCAGCAGCGGGTTGCGCTGGCGGCCGAGCAGTTCGGTGGCCACACGGCTGCCCGGGCCGGAGAAGGTGCTGCCGTCTTGGGGCATCAGCTCCGGCAGGGGCAGGAAGGGGGCCTGGGGCTGCACCCGGTCGGTGGCCTGGGAGAGGGCGGTGGAGCCAGACAGCAGCTGCAGGGTCACCGGCTGCGGGCCCCGGGGTTGGGCCACCACCGCCAGCCAGAGGGTGGAGTTGAGCTGGTCGGGTTTGCCGGCGAACACGTGGTGGCTGAACAGGTCGAAGCGGCCGTTCAGCGGCAGGTTGAGGTGGGCGTCCGGTTGGCTGCGCCCCTGGCCGGGGAAGGTGGAGAGCAGGATGCCGGGTTCGCTGATCAGCTCGGGGTTGTTGTCGTTGACCACCAGCACCGGATCGAGACCCCCCGGCAGGGGGGCCACGGTTTGGGGCCGTTGAATCGGCGCGGGCGCCGGCGCGGGGGTGGCGGCCGGGGTGGGGCTGGCCGCGAGCAGCAGCAGGGGGAGTGGGGTCATGGGCGGGGGGCGGCATTGCCGCCGGGTTTGCCGATCAGGCTGCGGGCCACCTCGGCGGCCATGGCCCGGATGAGGTCGGTGGAGCGCTGGTCGTTGAAGGGGCCTTTCACCAGAAAGGCCGCCACCGCCCGCTGGCCATTGGGCAACTGGATCAGGCCCCCGTCGGCGTAGGCGATGCCGATGTCGCCGGTTTTGTTGAGCACGGTCACGCCGTGGCCGAGCAGGTCGCTGTCGGGGTCAGCGGAGTCGCCCCCGAGCCCCATCAGCAGCCCCAGGGGCAGCAGGGTGTTGGTGCGGGAGGTGCCCATCACCTCGCGGAACAGGTCGCGGGCGCGGGGGCTGAGTTTCTCGCCGGTGTCCACCAGGGCGATGGCGCGGGCCAGGTCGTGGGCGCTGGTGGTGTTGGTGCCGTCGAGATCCGGCAGCCAGTTGTTGATCACCGTGCCGGTGAGGCCCATGGCCTGGAAGCGGGCGTTGAGGCTGGTCTTGCCCCCGAGGCGCTTGATCAGCAGGTTGGTGGCGCTGTTGTCGCTCACCCGGATCATTTCGGTGGCCGCCTCCCAGAAGGGGAAACGGCTGCCGGGGGGGCGGCTGGCCATCCAGCCGGCGCCGCCGCCGATCACCTCCTTGGTGAGGGTGAGCGGTTCGTTCCAGCGCAGCCGGCCGGCATCCAGCTCCTCCAGCCCCGCCAGCAGGATGGGCGTCTTGATCGAACTGGCCGCCGGCAGGGGGCGCTCCGGGTTGAGTTGGGCGAAGCGGCCGTCGTCGAGCACCAGCAGGTAGCCGCTGGCCTGCAGGTCGTTGTGCACGGCCGCCAGCTGGGCCCATTTCTGGCTTAGGGCGGTGAGTTCCGTGCGCGGCTCAAAGCGCCCCAGGGCCAGGCCGCGGGGCAGGCTGTTGCCCCCGGGCAGCCCCAGGGACGGGGTGGTGGCCGGGCCGGGTTGGGCCGTGCCGGCCAGGCGGGGGGCCAGCAGTTTCAGGGCGGTGCCGGTGATCACGCCGAGCCCCAGGCCCATCACCAGCAACCGCAGCGCCAGCTGCAGCGGCGCCCCCCAGCCCGGGGGGGTGCTGGGGCGGTTGGGGCGGCTGGCGCTCACAGGCTGGTGGGGCTGGGCACGGGCCAGACCTTAGGGGCTCCGCCGCTGCGTTGCCCAGCGCAGCTGCCGCACCATGCCGCGCAGCAGCGCCACCTCCGGCTCGCGCACCTGGGCCCGCTGCAGCAGGGCCCGCAGTTTGCCCATGCGCGCCGCGGCCGTGTGCGGATGCAGAAAGCCCACCTCCAGCAGCAAGGCCTCGGCATCCGCCAGGGCCGCCTCCAGGGCAGCTCGGGGGCAGGGCTCAGCCGTCGTGGGGTTCGGCCCTGCGGGCTGCGGCTGCTGCAGGCCGTGCAGGCAAATCGCCACCGCATGGGACAGGTTGAGCGAGGCGTAGGCCGCGCTGCTGTGCAGCCGCAGCACCCGCCCCGCCTGCAGCAGCTCCTGGTTGGTGAGGCCGCAATCCTCCCGGCCGAACACCAGGGCCCCCTGGGTCGATGGGGTCTCGATCACGGGCAGCAGCCACCCCAGCGCCTGCTGCGGCTCGCTCAGGGGCAGCCCCTCGGGTTCGAGGCGACCGCTGGTGGCCACCACCCGTGTGCAGTCCGCTAGGGCCGCCTCCAGGTGGGGGAACACCTGCGCCTGCTCCAGCACGGCTTCGGCATGCACCGCCATCAGCCGGGCCTCCGGGCCCCGGTGGTCGCAGCGGGGGGCCACCAGCCGCAAATCGGTGATGTTGAAGTTGGCGCACAGCCGGGCCACGCTCCCCACGTTGAGGGGACCGGCCGGCTCCACCAACACCACCGCCAAGCTCACGTGAGCGTGTTCAGGTAGGTCAGCAGGTCGGCCATGGCCTGCGGTTCAGGCTGGAAGCGGGGCATGGGGGGGGTGCGGCCGCTGACCACCTGCTGGATCAGCTGGCGGTTGTTTTTGCGGTTGTGCACGCCGTGCAGGTTGGGCCCCACCAGCCCCTGGGCGGCGATGCCATGGCAGCCGGCGCAGTTGATCAGAAACAGCTGCTCGCCCCGCTCCCCGGAGCCGCTCAGCTGCAGGGTGCTGCGGGTGTAGGGGTCGCTGCGGGCCGCCGGCAGCAGCACCACCAGCGCCACCACCGCCACCGCCACGGCGGCCACCAACAGCAGCGCGGAGATCAGGCCGCGCCGGTTGGCGGTGGGGGGCGCTGCGGTGGTGGGAGTCGCCGGGGAGGTCACGGGGGAAAGGCGGGGGATGTCAAGGCGCATCACGGCGCCCACACCGGGGGGGTTGGGCGTGGAAGAATTGTGCAACCAGCGCCAAGATCCCATCCATGATCGAACCCCTGCTCTGCGGCATCGTGCTCGGTCTGATTCCCGTGACCTTGGTGGGTCTGTTCGTGGCCGCCTGGAACCAATACCGCCGCGGCAGCGCCCTCGGCGGCTGATCGCCTTAGGCGGGAGAGCCCTCGGGCTCCAACACCAGCACAGTGCTGCCGCCGTAGCGCTTCTGCCGCTGCAGCACCCACTCCGGAGCCAGGGGGGGCACCCGATCACTGGCGCACTCCAGCAGCAACAGGCCCGCGGGCCGCAGCCACTGGCCCGCCTGCACCGCTTGGCTGATGGCGCCGTAGAGCCCGGCGGCGTAGGGGGGGTCGGCGTAGATCAGATCGAAGGGCTCGATGCCCTGGGCCTGTTGCAGCCAGTGGGTCACCTCCTGCTGCACCACGGCCACCGCCGGTGCCGGATCCAGCCCCGAGGCCACCAACGCCAGGTTGGCCTTGGCCGTGGCAGCCATGCGCCGGTCCTGGTCCACCGCCACCACCGCCGCGGCCCCACGCTGCAGAGCTTCGCAGCCCATCACGCCGCTGCCGCAGCACAGATCCAGCCAGCGGGCGCCCCCCAGCTGTGGCGCCAGCATGTTCATCACCGCCAGCCGCACCCGTGAGGGGGTGGGCCTGGCGGTTTGCCCCGGCGGGCTGTGGAGCTTGCGTCCACCGCTGAGCCGCAGGCTCATGGCCGCTCCGCCTCCAGCCAGCGCAGCCAGCGGCGCAGCAGGGCTTCCCCCGCCTCGGCGGATTTCTCCGGGTGGAATTGGCAGGCGCCCAGGCTGCCTTGCCACACGGCGGCGGTCACGGCCCCGGTGCCGAAGGCCACCCGGGCGGTGATGCAGGCGGGGTCCGCGGGCACCGCCGCGAAGGAGTGCACGAAATACATCCAGGCCTCCGGTGATCCCTCCGGCAGCAGCGGGCTGGCGCTGGCGGGCAGCAGGGGCTCCCAGCCCATGTGGGGGATCGGGTGGCCCGGGCAGCGGGGCAGGGCGGCCACGTGGCCGCGGATCAGTCCCAACCCCGGCCGTTGCCCCTCGTCGCTGCTGTCAAACAGCAACTGCAGCCCCAGGCAGATGCCCAGCAGCGGCCGACCCTGGGCGCACCAGCCCTGGATGGCGGGCACCAGCCCCGATCCATGCAGCCGCTCCATGGCTGGATCGAAGGCCCCTACCCCCGGCAGCACCAGGGCCCGGCAGGTGTCCATGGCCGTGGTGTTCTGCACCGCCACCACCGTGCAGCCCAGCCGCTCCAGGGCCCGCTGCACCGAGTGCAGGTTGCCCATGCCGTAATCGATCAGGCCGATGCGGGTCATGGCTGGGGCGTTGGGCACAGGCGTTGGCCAGGTTGCTCGATCGCCGCTTGCCCCTCCAGGGGCAGCCCGTTGAGCTGATCCAGCAGCTGGTAAAGCAGGCCGATGCGCCGGCGGTCGAGCTGGAACCGCAGGCAGGGCCGCAGGATGCCGCGGCTGTCGCAGCTCTCACCCTGATGGATGCTGCCCTCCTCAACCAGTGCGGCGAAGTCGTGGTTGAGCCGCTGCAGCTGTGGGCCGCTCAGCTGGCCATGCAGCAGCAGCTCCAGGTTGTCGTCGGCGTATTGGGCGCCATGGAACACCCGGTAGAAGTGGCTGATGATCGCCATGGCTTCGCTGGCGGAGCTGGCCAGCTTGAGCAGGGTGGTGTCCTCCGGGGAGATCAGGCCACGGCTAACCAGCGCCTGGTGCATCTCCCCCAGCCACTCCCGCCAGAAGGGATCCCCGGGGGGCGCCAGCATCACCAGCGGAATCGGCATGGTGCGGCCCGTTTGGATCAGGGTGAGCGATTCGAACAGCTCATCAAAGGTGCCGAAGCCGCCTGGCATCACCACCAGGGCATCGCTCTCCCGCAGAAAGAACAACTTGCGGGTGAAGAAATAGCGGAAGTGCAGCAGCCGCCCCTCGCAGGCGCTCACCGTGGGGTTGGCGTGTTGCTCAAACGGCAGCTCCACATTGAGGCCAATGCTGTTGTCGCAGCCGGCCCCGCTGTTGGCGGCCGCCATGATGCCGCCGCCGGCCCCGGTCATCACCTCAAAGCCCTGGCGCACCGCCTCCACCGCCAGCTCCTGGGCCAGCCGGTAGGCCGGGTCGTCGCTGGGGGTGCGGGCGGAGCCGAACACCGACACCTTGCGCGTCAGCCGATGCGGCGCAAACACGCTGAGGCCGTCGCGGATGTCCGCCAGGGCGCCGTTGATCAGCCGCCACTCATCGGCATCACCGCCGCTGCGGGCAATTTCCAGCAGGCTCACGACGCTGCGCTCAATCGCACGCCGCTGCGGATGGGAGAGCAGCTCGGAGGCGAGGGCCTCGAGGGGGCTTTGCTCGGTGGGGCTCAGCGTTGGCGCTCAGAGGTACTTGGAGATGGTGCCGGAGAGGGTGGTCTTGGGCACGGCACCCACCACGGTGTCCACCTTCTGGCCGTCCTTGAACACCATCAGCGTGGGGATGCTGCGGATGCCGTACTGGCTGGCCACGTTGGGGTTCTCGTCGGTGTTGAGCTTGAACACCTTGATCTTGCCCTCAAACTCCTTGGCGATTTCGTCCACGATCGGAGCCACCATGCGGCAGGGGCCACACCAGGGGGCCCAGAAATCAACCAGCACGGGCACATCGCTTTTGAGCACGTCTTGCTCGAAGGAAGCGTCGGTGACGGCAGCGGCGCTGGACATCCGAGGAGTCAACAGGGTTTTCGGAATCTAGCAACGCTGTTCGGCGATGGCCCAGCGGCTGCTGAAACTCGTTACCCGCGGGGTTGGCGCCCGAGAAAAGAGTGAAAGCCCGGACGCGCCGGGCCAGGGGGTGTGAGGAGTGTGAGGGCCGAAGCCCGCACGTCCTTGAGGCTAACGCCGCTGTTCACCCCCTCACCAGGGGGGAATCACTTGCCCATGCCCAGTTGCTGGGCTTTCTGGTACACCTTGCCTTCGGTGAGCAGTGACGGGGCCACCACCACCTCCACCTGCTGCATCTCTTTGAGGGTGCGGGCGCCGAGGGTGCCCATGGAGGTGCGAATGCAGCCCAGCAGGTTCTGGGTGCCGTCGTCGAGGGAGGCGGGGCCGCGCAGGATCTTTTCGAGGCTGCCGGTGGTGCCCACCTTGATGCGGGTGCCACGGGGCAGCACCGGGCTGGGGGTGGCCATGCCCCAGTGGAAGCCACGGCCGGGGGCCTCCGCCGCCCGGGCGATCGGCGAGCCGATCATCACGGCGTCGGCGCCGCAGGCCAGGCACTTGCAAATGTCGCCGCCGGTCACGATGCCGCCGTCCGCAATGATCGGCACATAACGGCCGCTCTCCGCCAGGTAGTCGGCCCGGGCGGCGGCGCAGTCGGCCACGGAGGTGGCCTGGGGGATGCCGATGCCCAGCACGCCGCGGCTGGTGCAGGCGGCGCCGGGGCCGATGCCCACCATCACGCCGGCGGCGCCGGCCCGCATCAGCTTCAGGGCCACGTCGTAGGTGACGCAGTTGCCGATCACCACCGGCACGCCGAAGTCGCGGCACAGGGCCTCGAGATCCAGGCTTTGCTGCCCCTCCGGTCCGATGTGCTCCGTGCTGACCACCGTGGCCTGCACGAAGAAGAGGTCGGCCCCGGCCTCGGCGATCGCCTTGCCGAATTTGAGCGCCGCCACCGGGGTGGCGCTGACGGCGGCGATGCCGCCCCCTTGCTTGATCTCAGCGATGCGCTGGCGGATCAGGTCTTCCCGCACCGGCTGGCTGTAGAGCTCCTGCATCAGCGGCACGAACTCCTCCTTGCCCACCGCGGCGATGCGGTCCAGGGCGGGGTTGGGGTCGTCGTAGCGGCACTGCACCCCTTCGAGGTTGAGCACCCCCAGGGCCCCCTGTTTGGTGAGCTCCACGCACATGCCCACGTCCACCACGCCATCCATGGCGCTGGCGATGATCGGGATCTCGCGGCTCACGCCCCCCAGGGTCCAGCTGCTGTCGGTCACCGCCGGATCCACCGTGCGGCCCCCTGGCACGAGGGCGATCTCGTCGATGCCGTAGGCGCGACGAACGGTGCGGGATCGACCGAGCTGAATGTCCACCAGAGACCGTGATGCAATCGGGCCAAGCTATCAACCGACCCGTGGCGGCCCCGGCGTTGCGGCGCCTCAGCTGCGGCCGCGGAAGCTCTGCCAGCGCTGGCGCACGCCGTCGATCACCTGGCGGCGATCGCTGCTGCGCACCAGTTTGGTGAGCGCGAATTGCGCCACGGCGATGAGGCCCGCCAGCTCCATCAGGCCGGGCAGCAGGGGGATGCTGTCCAGCACCGCCAACAGGGCGCCATAGATCCGCAGCACCAGCAACAGGGCGATCAGGCCGGCCAGCAGGCTGAGGGGGGTGCGGGCCGCCTGCCACTGCTCCTGCAACTGGCCACTGGCCAGCCAGCCCTGCACCTTGCTCACCAGCAGATCCCATTCGCCGCCCCCGTCGCCGGAGGGGCTGTCGCTCGCCGGGGCTGCGGCCACGATCGGGGCCGGTGCGGCCGGTGTGGCCGGCACCACCACGGTGCTGGCCACCTGCGGTTCGTCGGGGCTTTGCTCGGCTGCGGGCTGCACGTCCTCGAGCGGCACGTCCACGGGGGAGGGATCAGCGTTCTGCAGCTGCTCCCCGTTCGGGGTGGGGGTGTCAGCGTCAGCCATGGCTCCGGGGTTGGGCGCTCTGCGCAGGGAGCTTACGGCCGTTTTTCGGCGCTGGGCTCAGTCGAGGGGCTGCAGCGCAGCCCGTTTGGGCAGCGGTGCGAGGGGGGAACGCAGGGGAAAGCGACCGCTCTGCAGGTCGTGCACCAGGGCCTCGGCGATCTCCGCCGCCAGCCGCGGGCTGTGGGCGGGGGCGCAGCTCAGCCGCTTGTCCCCCAGGCGCAGCTCGCCGCCGTGGAGGGCCCCGTAGGGCACCCGCCCGAAGCTGGGCCGCACCCTCCTGGGGATGCCGTAATCGAGCACCGGGGCCTCCAGGTCGGCGTTGCCGGTGGCCGCCAGCCGCGCCACGGCCGCATCCAGCAGGGGCACCGGTGCCGCCAGCGCCACCAGCAGTCCGGTGTCGTCCCCCCCGAGGCGGCTGGCCCGCAGCCAGCGGGGGTTGAGGTCGTGCAGGTTCACCTCCACCGCCGCGCAGGCCCCCGGGCTGAGGGCTAGGCCATCCGGGCTCCGTTTCACCTGGGGGTTGTGGCCGCTGCCGGCGCCACTCACCCAGCCCAGCCCGCCGGCCACCAGCAGGGGTGAGCCGGGCCCAAGCGCCGCCAGGGCGGGCATGGTGAGGCCGATGCTGCCGGCGCCGCCGCAGCTGTAGAGGGCGCTCACCAGCGGCCCCAGCACGGGCCCCCAGGGGGTGGGGGTGATGCCGTCGCGGCTGCTCACGGCCACCACCCCGTTTTCCACCACACCCCGGTGCAGCAGCAGGCGCCCGGCACCGATCTGCTCCAGGGTGAGCTGGGTTTCCAGCTCCAGGCGTGGGTGCTGGTCGCCGCCGCCGCCGCTGGCGCTGAAGGGCACCGCGTCACCCCTGAGCAGGGCCTCCAGCGCCAGCGCACCGCCCTGGCCCAGGGGCAGCAGCAGGTCGGTGTTGCCGTGGCCCCCCTGCCCCTCCGCCGGCCCCAGCCGGAAGCGGCGGATGCGCATGGGGGGATCCGTGGGGCCCAGTTGCAGCAGCAGGCTGGCCTGGTTGGTGAATTCGGCGCTGCTCGCCACCACCACATGGGTGGCCGCGTAGGCCCGTTCCAGCCCCTGCTGCTCCACCTGGGCCCGGAAGGCCGCCGCCGTGGCCACCCGCAAGCGCCCCTGCCGTTGCAGCGCTTGCAGCTCCGCCTCGCTGCGGCTGGGGATGCTCCCGCTCAAGGCAGACACCGACGCGATGACCGATAAAATGTGTTCTAACCAAAGCTGTTGCGAATGGCGGATCCAACCGAACCCGGTGAGATGGCTTCCGGGGGCGGGCCGGAGGGGCCATCGGGGTCCGACGGCCGGATCATTCAGGCCGATCTGCGCAACGAGATGTCGCGCTCCTATCTGGAGTACGCGATGAGCGTGATCGTGGGCCGGGCCCTGCCCGACGCCCGCGATGGCCTCAAGCCCGTGCATCGCCGCATCCTGTATGCGATGTACGAATTGGGCCTCACCAGCGATCGGCCCTACCGCAAATGCGCCCGTGTGGTGGGTGAGGTGTTGGGTAAGTACCACCCCCATGGCGACACCGCGGTGTACGACGCCCTGGTGCGCATGGCCCAGGACTTTTCCATGCGCATGCCCCTGATCGACGGGCACGGCAACTTCGGCTCGGTGGACAACGATCCACCGGCCGCCATGCGTTACACCGAGTCGCGCCTGCAGGCCCTGACCACCGACAGCCTGCTGGAGGACATCGAGGCCGAGACCGTCGATTTCATCGACAACTTCGATGGCTCCCAGCAGGAGCCCACGGTGATGCCGGCCCGGGTGCCGCAGCTGCTGCTCAACGGCTCCACCGGCATCGCCGTGGGGATGGCCACCAACATCCCCCCCCACAACCTCACCGAGCTGATCGATGGCCTGCTGGCGCTGATCGCCAACCCCGAGCTCGACGATCGCGCCTTGATGGCGATCATTCCGGGGCCCGATTTCCCCACCGGTGGTCAGATCCTGGGCCGCCGTGGCATCCGTGAGATGTACAGCACCGGCCGCGGCTCGGTGACCATGCGCGGTGTGGCCTCAATTGAAACGATTGAGGCCAAGGGGCGCCCCGATCGCGATGCGGTGATCATCACCGAGTTGCCTTACCAAACCAACAAGGCGGCGTTGATTGAACGCATTGCCGAATTGGTCAACGACAAGAAACTCGAGGGCATCAGCGACATCCGCGACGAGAGCGATCGCGAGGGCATGCGCATCGTGATCGAGCTGCGGCGCGATGCCTATCCGCAGGTGGTGCTCAACAACCTGTTCAAGCTCACCCCGCTGCAGAGCAACTTCAGCGCCTACATGCTGGCGTTGGTGAAGGGGGAGCCGGTGCTGCTCACCCTGCGCAAGATGCTGGAGGTCTTCCTCGACTTCCGGGTCGAGACGAT
>RHBP01000291.1 GCA_010030955.1 Synechococcaceae bacterium WBB_10_009
GCCTATGCAGCCCGCTACGTGGCCAAGGCGCTGGTGGCCGCGGGCCTGGCCCGCAAGGCCGAGGTGCAGCTGAGCTACGCCATCGGTGTGGCCCGGCCGGTGAGCATCCTGGTGGAGAGCTTCGGCACCGGCAAACTGGCCGATGCCGACCTCACCGCGCTGGTGCAGGAGCATTTCGACCTGCGACCCGGCGCGATCATCGAGACCTTCGGCCTGCGCCACCTGCCCCAGCAGCGGGGAGGTCGCTTCTATCAGGATGTCGCCGCCTATGGCCATTTCGGCCGCAGCGACCTCAACCTGCCCTGGGAAGAGGTGAGCGCCATTGCCGCCACGCTGCGCCAGGCCACTGCCAGCCGCGTTGCTGCCTGAGCTGAACCTGGGCCTTGGTGTTGACCTGGGCACCAGCGGAGTGCGGCTGGCCGTGGCTGGGGCCGGAGCGCGTCAACCGCTGTGGCAGAACGCCTGTCCCTACCCCGGCCCCTTTGACGATCCGCACAGCTGGCGCAACGGCCTGATCGCGCTGGCGCAGAGCATTCCGATGCCGCTCAGGGAGCGGCTGGGTGCCATCGCGCTCGACGGCACCTCGGGCACCCTGCTGCTGTGCCGAGCAGACGGCAGCCTGCTCGACGGCCCCCTGGCGCTAGCCCTGCCTTACCACCAAGCCTGCCTCGAGCAGCAGGAGGCGGCGCAGGCCCTGGCTGCAGCGGGGCCCAATCCCCCCAGCACGGCCGCCGCCAGTGCCAGCGGCAGCCTGGCCCGGGCCCTGCGGCTGCTCGCGATGGCCGCCGAGGGTGGCTTGCTGCTCAGGCACCAGGCCGACTGGATGATGGGCGCCCTGCTGGGTCACTGGCGCTGGGGCGAAGCCACCAACAACCTGCGGCTGGGCTGGCTGCAGACCCGCAACTGCTGGGCGGGCAGCCTCGAGCGGCAACCCTGGAGCAGCGCCCTGCCCGAGGTGTTTGACTGCGGCACCGTGCTCGGACCGGTGGACCGCAGCCGCGGTGGTCTGGCCGAAGCCCTGGATCTGCCGCCCGGCTGTCGGGTGGTGGCGGGCTGCACCGATGCCAGTGCCGCCGTGCCCGCCGTGCTGGCCAGTGGAGCCGGGCCGGGTGATGGCATCACGGTGCTGGGCACCACGCTGGTTCTCAAGCAATGGGCCGCCCAACCGATCAGCGGCCCGGGGCTGAGCTGCCAACGGTTGGCCGGCCGCTGGCTGGTGGGCGGGGCAAGCAACGCCGGTGCCGGGGTGCTGCGACGCTTCTTCACTGACGCACAGCTCGCAGAACTCAGCCGACAGATCGACCCCGGCCGCCCCAGCGGCCTGCAGCTGCGCCCCCTGCCGGCGGTGGGGGAGCGCTTCCCCCACGACGACCCTGCTCTTCAACCCGTGCTCGAACCACGACCCGTCAGTGACGCGCTGTATCTGCAGGCGCTGCTCGAAGGGCTCAGCGCGATCGAAGCTGCAGGCT
>RHBP01000292.1 GCA_010030955.1 Synechococcaceae bacterium WBB_10_009
CGCCGCCGCCTGGAGATCGCCCGCGCCCTGGCCAACAGCCCCGAGCTGCTGCTGCTCGATGAACCCGCGGCCGGCATGAACCCCGGCGAAAAAGACCAGCTGCGCGACCTGATCCGCCGCCTGCGCGACCGGTTCGACCTGACGATCCTGATCATCGAACACCACGTGCCGCTGATGCTGGGCCTGTGCGACCGGCTGGCGGTGCTCAACTTCGGTCGCCGCATCGCCCTCGGCTCTGCGGACCAGGTTCGGCAGGATCCCGCGGTGATCGAGGCCTATCTGGGGGGCAGCCGATGAGCACCCCGTTGCTGGCGCTCGAGCACCTCACGGTGCGCTACGGCGGCATCACCGCCCTGCGCGACCTCTCCCTGGAGGTGCACTCCGGTGAGATGGTTGCCCTGCTGGGTGCCAACGGTGCCGGCAAGAGCACGACCCTGCGGGCCATCTCGCAACTGGTCACCGCAGCCAGCGGGGCCATCCGCTGGCATGGGGCAGCGATCAACGGCATGGCGCCTGAGCGCACGGTCAGGCTGGGAATCAGCCACTGCCCCGAGGGCCGGCGCGTGCTGGCCCGTCAGAGCGTGGCCGACAACCTCGACCTGGGGGCCTGGCTCCGTCGCGACCGGGCCGGCATCGACCACGATCTGGACCGCTGTTTCGACCTGTTCCCACGGCTGGCCGAGCGCCGCCACCAGCTGGCCGGATCCCTGTCGGGGGGGGAGCAGCAGATGCTGGCGATCGCCCGGTCGCTGATGGCGCGTCCCACCCTGCTGATGCTGGACGAGCCCAGCCTGGGCCTGGCCCCCAAGCTGGTGGCCGAGGTCATGGAGGCGCTGCGGGCGCTTCACCAGGACGGTCTGACCATGCTGCTGGTGGAACAGAACGCCAACGCCGCCCTGGCCATTGCCGATCGCGCTTATGTACTGGTCTCAGGCAGCATCGAGCAACAGGGCAGTGCCGCCGCGCTGCGCAACGATGAACGCATCAAAGCTGCCTATCTGGGGCCTTGATGCTCAGGCCTTGTCGACCTGCTGCTCACTGCTGCCGAAGGCATGCAGCAGGGCATCGCCCCAGCTGTTGATCGCCGTCAGTTGATGGTCTTCGGCGCCGGCCAGGGCCTTGCCCTGCTCGCGCAGCAGCACGGTCTTGTCGAGGCTGTGACCGTGGGCCGCGGCGATGGTCAGAACATCGTCGACACCGGTGGCGGCATGGAGCTTGTCGCGCAGCTGCCCGTCAGCTGACACCGAGGCAGCAAAGGAACGCAGAGCAGAAAGCGACATGTCGAAGAACGCAACGCCCCAGTCCTAGCAGCACCTGGGATCAGAGCTAGCGTTTCTGCCATGGCAGCGCGGTTGGTGGATCTTGGCGCCCGGCTGCGCAGCCTCACGGCGCGGCAACGCCGCAATGCCATGGCCGCGGCCATGGCCGTGGTGGTGATCGCCG
>RHBP01000293.1 GCA_010030955.1 Synechococcaceae bacterium WBB_10_009
CGGTGCTACCTGGCGGCGAGGGCGATCAGGGACTGCTGCTGCAGCGCCAAGTTCATGGCTCGGCGATCCAGTCATCGATCACCGCCGTGATCAACCGCAGCCGCCGCGCGCCACTGCGGCTTGATCACCCCCAGCTCGGGCAGAGCCTGCCCGGCGACGACACCTGGACGGTGCTGTGGCCGCCCGAACTCGGCAAAGGACCGCTGCCGCAGCAGCTCGCGCCCCAGTCGGCCGTGGTGCTGCAGCGGCGACCAGCTCAGCCGTAGCGCCCCCTGAGAAACAGATCGACCTCGGCAGCACGGCGGCGCACCAGCCCGGGCAGCTCACGGCCGTCGCCCCGGCTCCAGCGGGGCAGCTCGGCGGCGATCACCTGCAAGGGGTCTTCGCCAGCCAGCAGTCTGCGGCGCAGGCTTGAACGCTGCAGGGCGCCCACACCCACGTTGTACGTGAAGCTGATCAGGGCCGCCTGCTGCTCGGCGCTGTAGCTGCGGGCCGGCGGAATCGCCGCCAGCAATGCGGGGGCATAACGGTCGGCGATCGCATCCGCCAGCATCCGCTCCGCCTGCTCGCGGCTGATGCGGTCACCCAGCTGCACCGGCTGGCCATCGGCATAACGAATCGTGCCATAACCGATCGTGGCGATACCCACCGGGTCGAGATAGGCCTCGAGGGCGAGGCCCTCAAAGGCCCGGATCAGCGGCAGGGCATGGTCCTGCCAGCCGGGCCGCAGGCCATCGGCCTGGGCCCTTGGCCAGGCCACAAAGGGGCCCGCTCCCCCCAGGGACGCAGAATCCAGGCTGGGCAGGGCATGGCCACTGCCAAAAGCTCCCGCCAGCAGCGCCAGCGCCAGGGGCACCGAGCCGCGGCCACCGGCACATTCATCGAGCCAGCCATCGTCGAGATCCTGCCGATCATCGGGATCATCAATGAGAGCGAAGAAGCGATCACCGGCACCACGGCTGACGCATTCGGCCAACAGCTGGGCATAGTGCTCATCGTCGGTGATGCGATCGATCAGGCGATTGAGAAACGCCAGCGAAGGATCCTGGTCCTGGCCTTGTTGGGTGGTTCTGCTGAGCATGGGCTTGTCAAAACATGCTTCTTCTGGCCTAAACGACGACACCAATCGAACCCCGGTAAATCTCACAAAGTCTTCAGGCTCTGATCAGATCTGAGCCGGCGATGCTGCAGCGGGCTCGCGACAGCGGCACGCCGTGGCCAACTGCAGCGCCGATGAATACCTTCAAGAACAAGAAGGCAGCTCACGAAGCGCACTTGCCTTGACCGAGTCATCAGCGAAACCCGAAGCCGGCGAGCGGGCCTTGGACCGCTACACCGTGTTTGAAGCCGCGGCCCTCGAGCACTGGCAACGCGGCAGCGACACCGCACGACCCGCCCGCTTTCCACCGCTGCCGGTGCGATGGACGGCCGCCAGCGCCA
>RHBP01000294.1 GCA_010030955.1 Synechococcaceae bacterium WBB_10_009
GATCGGCGTGCCGCCAGACCATGCCATCGCCGGCGGGCTGCTGCTGATCCTGTTGGTGAATTCCGTGGGCGCTGCACAACTTGGTCAGCATTGGCTAAGGCCCGGAGGCTGGCGCTGGTTGTTGCTGGTCAGCGCCGCCCTCAACCCCTACCTGTGGGTGAACGTCTACGTGCGCGGTGCCTGGCCGGAGGCCCTGGCCCAGGCGCTGCTCTGGTGGCTGGCGCTCGGCCTGTTGGGCCTCGAACGGGGGCGCCGCTGGGGCATCCCCCTCAGCACAGCAGCCCTGGCGGGCGTGATCCTCAGCAACTGGAATGCAGCACTGCTCACGGGCCTGATCTGGGGTGCCACAGGCATCACCCTCCTGCGCCAGGGCCGTTGGCGCGGCTGGGCCCTCAGCGGCGGCCTGGCTCTGTTGATCACCGCCCCTTTCTGGTGGCCCGCCCTACGGGCCCTCCCGGGGGTGCGACCCCCCATCCCAGCCGGGCTGTTCACCACGGAGTTCTTCTTTGGTGGCGGTGGCGGACCGCGCACCTTTGCCGATCTGCTCTGGGTGCAGGGGCTCTGCGTGCTCGCCGTGCTGCTCGTGCGCTGGCTGGGGTGGGGCTGGCGCGGCCTAAAGCCCCAGCAGGGGGAAGGCCTGGTGGCGCCATGGGGGCTGCTGCTGGCGATCGGCGGCTTGGCGCTGATGCTGCCCCCCGCCCATGGGATCTATCAGCTGCTGGCCCCCCTGCAGCGCATCCAGTTCCCCTGGCGCTGGCTGGCCCCCACCTGGCTGGGGGCCTTGCTGTGGTTGTGCAGCCCCGGAGCCCTGGCCCCCCAGCCCGCCCAGCGGCGCTTGTGGGTTGCACTGTTGGGTGTTGCGGCCCTGGGCCTGTGGGGAGACAGCCTTGGGCGTTTTTCCGCCAACTGGATCGGACACGCCCCAAGCCGCCAAGAGAAGATGGCTTTGCGCAAACTATTGAGCTGCGATCCCCTGAGACCCTGCCCCGAAGGAGTTCAGGCCCTGCCGCCCCGAGGGGAACTCAGCAAACGC
This sequence comes from Synechococcaceae bacterium WBB_10_009, assembly GCA_010030955.1. Taxonomy (GTDB): domain Bacteria; phylum Cyanobacteriota; class Cyanobacteriia; order PCC-6307; family Cyanobiaceae; genus Vulcanococcus. Next base: position 1,034 of record RHBP01000294.1, read on the forward strand.
TTTGTAGCCCTGGCGGACGGGCGCATCGCCCTCAGCGGTGTGCCGGACTACAGCCCAGCCAGCGTGCCCGAGCGAAGTTGGAATCGTCGCCTGGCCATCTTCTGGCTGCCGCAATGGCCACAGACCGCCTGGGCGCAATTTCTGGGGCCGGGCAAGGTCTCCCTGGTGCAGAACGGACCGCAGCAGCGGACCTTGCTGGTGCAGGCCCAAGGGGCAGGCCGCCTGCGGCTGCTGCAATGGGCCCACCCCAGCTGGCGGGTGCAGTGGCGCGCCGCCGCCCAACCCAACCGACCGGCGGGTCCCTGGAGTGCGCCTTTGCCCGAGGGTGGGCGCGACGCCCAGGGCTGGATCACGGCGCCGTTGCGGCCTGGCGTCTGGGAGGTGGCGCTCACCTACGGACAGCGACG
>RHBP01000295.1 GCA_010030955.1 Synechococcaceae bacterium WBB_10_009
CGCCAGGGCGCTGGTCAGCTGAAGCCTGAGCTGGGGGTCGTCCACCAGCACCACGCTGAGCCGCTCGCGGCCCAGCATCAGGCGGCGGCACTGGCTGAGCAGATGCTCGGCATAGATCGGACTGTTGGGCAGCGGTTGACGCAGCGGCGCATACAGGGGCAGGGGATCGGCCAGCGGAGCCTCCCCCAGCTGCAGGTCCAGATGGGGACGCAACCCCAACGTCAGCGCCGCAGAGGGCAACGCGCCACCCTTGCGCTGGGCTGCCAGCTGGCCGATCACGATGGCGCCGCGGTCCTCGACCAGACCCGCAAGCTGCGCCAGGGGTTCGAGCGGTTGGCACTGCAGGGTCCACTGCAACAGGGCGGGGTTGACCTCGGCCCAGCAGCACCAGCCCGTGTCACCGCTGCGCGACAGCCACTGCCCCCAGGGCGGGGGCAGTGGCCCGAGGGCGGCAAGCAGCTGACGCAGAGGGGCCAGTTCGCTGGGATCGAGACCCACCAGGCTGCTGGGGTTGCGAGGTGAGGCCAGCACCTTGCGGCTGAGCCGCTCGTGACACTGCAGCAGGCTGCTCTCGGCACCAGGCAGAGCACGACGCAAGCGGTCCCAGTCTGCCGGCGTGAGCGTCACGGCCAGAGCCTGGCGCAGGCGGGTTTCGAGCTGTTCGGCTTCTGGCAGGACCAGCTGACGATCGACCAGGCGCTCCTGGGCCCAGGCCCGGATCAGCTGCCCATGGTTCATCAGCCACAGCACGCCATGGGGGGGGGCCTGGTCGCCTTCGGCGCAGGCCAGTGGCAATCCGGCGCGCTGCAGTCGTGGCAGTTCAACCTGCAGCAACCGCTGGCGCATGCGGTCAGACACCACAAGAACCAGCGACTGCGGGCTCAGGGCCAGCGGCACCAGCAGGCTGATCCACCAGTCGCTTGGCGTGCCCATCGCCAGCCGGATCAGGCTGTGATCGGCCCGACGCAGGCTTCGCCCCACCAGCCTGCAGAGGCTGAGGTGATGGGGCCAGACCTCAGCCCCCTCCTGTCGCAGCAGAGCCTTGAGCTGTTGGTGGGCGCTGGCTTCCAACATCCGCGAATCGTAGGAAGCTGGGTTGCGATCACTGTTCAGCCCGAGCTGCCCATGGCCATTGACTCTGACCACAGCCGTGCCTGGCGCTCGGCGCCCGTCGGCATCGTGGGTCTGGGGCTGATCGGGGGCTCGATCGCGCTTGATCTCCGGCGTCATGGCGTGCGAGTCCAGGCCCTGGTGCACCGAGCCGAGACCGCTGAGCGGGCCCGGCAGCGGGGGCTTGCCGATCTGGTGAGCACCGATGCGGCAGTGCTCAGCGACTGCGCACTGGTTGTCCTGGCCCTCCCGCTTGACCGTTTGCTCGAGCCGGACCCCGCTCTGGTGGCGGCGATCCCTGAGCAGGCGGTGCTCACCGATGTGGG
>RHBP01000296.1 GCA_010030955.1 Synechococcaceae bacterium WBB_10_009
TGCTGCTGGTGGCCCCCTGGCGACCGGGCCGCGCCCTGCTGCAGCTGGGCTGGATCCTGGGGCGGCTATGGCCGCCACCGCTGACGGCGCTGCTGCTGCTGTTTGTGCTCAAACCTGGTCTGCTACCGGCCGCACTGGCCCTGGGCTTCCACAACCTGGGCATCCTGGGAAGGCTGCTGCAGGAAGCCTGCAGCGCCGCCGATCCCGCCCCCGAGCAGGCCCTCAGCAGCAGCGGCAGCGGGCCTCGCCTTGCCCTGCTCTACGGACGCTTCAGCCGGGTGGCCCGCTCCTACCTGGCCTATGGGGCCTACCGCAGTGACGTGATCCTGCGCGAAACGGTGGTGGTGGGTCTGGTGGGCGGCAGCGGCCTGGGCAGCCAGCTGCGTGAAAGCCTCAGCGGCTTCGCCTGGCAGGAGATCGGTCTGCTGCTGGTGGCCTATGCGCTGCTGACCCTGGTGGGAGAAGATCTCAGCGACCGGAGCCGCCGCCAGTTGCTGGGGGCCTGACCCAGACACCCGACTCCGCCGAACCATGCCCTTGCCCATCCCCAAGAAACTCATCGCGCTGGGCGACAGCGGGGTCTATGGGTGGGGGGATCCGCTCGAGGGCGGCTGGTGCGAACGGCTGCGCCGGCACTGGATGGAGCTGCCGGGCGGACCGGTGCTCTACAACCTGGGGGTGCGCGGCGATGGGCTCGAGCGCCTGGCGGCACGCCTGACGGCCGAGGTGGGGCGACGGGGCGAGCTCCGACGCCAGCAGCCCCAGGGCATCCTGCTGGGCATCGGCCTCAACGACAGCGCCCGCGTGGGTCGGCCCGACGGTCGCCCGCAACTGGACCCCGACGGGTTTTTGTTTGGCCTGCAGCAGCTGCTGGCCCAGGCCCGCAGTCTCGCGCCGGTGTTGGTGATCGGGCTCACCCCGGTGGTCGAGGAGGCGATGCCCTACGCCGAGGTGCTCTGGTACAGCCTGGCCGATCTGCGGCGCTACGAAGCCCTGCTGGAGGAGGCCTGCCTGGCGGCCGACGTGCCGTTTCTGCCCTTGCTCGCGTCGCTGATGAGCGATCCCGACTGGCCTCAGTGGCTGGGCAGCGATGGCCTGCACCTCAACAGCGAGGGGCACAGACAGGTGTACGAGCGCCTGCGCCACTGGCCGGCCCTGCTGCAGTGGGCCGATCTGCAGCTGCAGCTGCGGGTGACGCCGGGTTACGCCTGAGTCGCTCACCCGAACGGGTGAGCCCTTTTCACCCCGCAGGGGGAGGTGACGCTGGGGCGAACTGGCAGACCGTGAAACCACGGAGTTCAACCTGGACCATGCCCAACAACCCCACCAACACCGCCCTGCTGGCTGCACTGGCCGTGTGCCGTGATCCGCGGCAGCGGTTGCTGCTTCGCAACCGGCTTGTGGAGGCGAATCTGGGCCTG
>RHBP01000297.1 GCA_010030955.1 Synechococcaceae bacterium WBB_10_009
CTCCGCACTACCCATCCCGACACGATGTTCGTCATCGACGGAGCACACTCGGCAGGGATGTTGCCCAATCCGATTCCACAAGGTTGTGACGTGTGGGTCGGCAACCTGCACAAGTGGCTGTGCTGCCCCCGCGGTGCAGCGTTTGTGTGGGTGCGCGATCCCTGGCAGCAGTCGCTGCGGCCGCTGGTGATCAGCCATGGCGCCAACGCACCGCTGGCCCCGGGGCAGAGCCGTTTTCACGTCGAACACGACTGGATCGGCACCGGCGACCCCAGCCCCTGGCTGGCCCTGCCCGAAGCCCTGCGGTTGCTGAGCGGCAGCGACGAGCCCGCGCAGTGGCGCCCGCGGCTGGAGGCCCTGCAGCAGCGCCACCACCACCTGGCCCAGGAGGGTCAGGATCTGCTGCTTGCGGCCCTGGGCGTTCCGGGGCCGATCGCCCCGGCGTCCATGCAGGCGGCGATGGCGGCGGTGCCCCTGCCGCCGGTGGGTCAGTGCGACGGAAGCGCACTTCAGGCGCGGCTGCGGGCCCAGGGTTTCCAGGTGCCGGTGATCCCACTGCGCCCCCATGAGCCGGGGCTGCCGCAGCTCTTGCGCATCGCCTGCTTCGCCTACAACGACCGGGCCGATCTGGAACGGCTGGCTGATCAGTTGGCGATGGCCCTGCGCCAGGCCTGAGAAGCCAGGGGCGCCACGCAGGGCAAGGCGCGCTGTCGGGGCTTCGACTCCACGCTCGCGCCGGCGGGAGCTGTGGGGTTGGTGGACTTGTCTAGACAATGTATCGACAGAGCTGGCCTCCAGGGCTTGCCTCCCCACCCCCTTGGCGCTGCTGTGGATGGCAGTGCTCGATCACCTTCACTGAGACGGGCCAGCTGTCGCGTGGCCGCCCGCGCCATCTCTGCTGACCCAGTTGACGCAGGAGCTTCCGTCTGGCCAGTTGTCAGGCAGCAACCGGTGCGCTCTCACCCTCGCCCTCGCCAGCGCCTTCGCCCAGCTGAACGCTCACGTGGCTGTTGGTCTCGATGCGGCCCAGCACCTGGCGGGCCCGCAGCACCACCGCCGCCGGCACCCCGGCCAGCCGCGCGGCCTCGATGCCGTAGCTGCGGCTGGCGCCTCCTGGCGCCACTCGGTGCAGAAACACCAGGGCGTCGCCGGTTTCTTCGACCAGCACCTGGGCGTTGGCGACGTTGGGCTGCAGTGCGGCCAGCTCGTTGAGCTCGTGGTAGTGGGTGGCAAAGATGCTGCGGGCACCCAGCGGGCCCGCCAGGTGTTCGGCCACGGCCCAGGCGATCGCCAGGCCATCGAAGGTGGCGGTGCCGCGGCCGATCTCGTCGAGCAGCACCAGGGAGCGCGCGGTGGCGTGGTGCAGGATGTTGGCCGTCTCGGCCATCTCCACCATGAAGGTGGACTGGCC
>RHBP01000298.1 GCA_010030955.1 Synechococcaceae bacterium WBB_10_009
GCAGCCGCTCCACGCTGGAGCGATCCAACCGTCCCCAGAGCGCCGCCAACAGATCCGGGGCCGGCTCTAGCTCGCCCTGCAGCAGGCCCTCCAGCCAGGCCGCCACAGGCTCTTGGCCGCGGCGCAGCCGCTGCATCTGCTGCCACCGCTGGGGGTCGCCCTCCACGTTGCACGGATCGGCGGAGGACTTCAGCCTGACAGGCAACGGCGCAACCCCCACCTCAGGCGATGGGGCTGCGACGGCGGGCGCCGAAGCGCTCCACCAGCAGGTCTTCGAGCACCGGCACCAACTGCACCAGGGGCACCCCCTTGTCGTGCAGCTCCGCCAGCTTGGGGTCGGCCCCCATGTCGCCGCCCAGATACAGCTTCACCGCCTCCACCATCTGACCGTCGTGGCGCGCCTTGGCGCCCATCAGGCCGATCTCCCCCATGTAGGGCTGGCCGCAGGCATTGGGGCAACCGGTCCAGTGGGTGCGCACGGCGTGGGGCAGCTCCAGGCGCCGCTCCAGCTCCTCCACCACAGCCTGGGCAGTGGTTTTGGTGGGGATCAGGGCAAAGCTGCAGTAGCGGTTGCCCGTGCAGCTCACGGCCTCCGCCATGAGGGGGCCTGGGGTGGGGCTGAAGCGCTGCAGCAACGGCTCCGCCAGCAGGGCCTCGACCCCCTGCTGCGGCACGCCGGTGATCAACACGTTTTGGGCTTCGGTGAGGCGCAGCTCACCGCTGCCATGGCGCCGGGCGATGGCCGCCAGCTCCGCCATGGAGGCCGCATCGAGGCGACCCACCGGAACGCTCAAGCCCACCCACACCAGGCCCTCCTGCTTCTGGGGTTGCACCCCCAGGCCGGAGCGGGGGGCGCGCTGCACCAGATGGCTGCCGTCGTGGGGTTCGCCTTGCCCGCCGAGGCCCGCAAAGGCCTCCAGCACCGCCTCGCGATAAGCCTCCAGACCCAGCTCATCCACCAGGTACATCAGGCGGCTCTTGTTGCGGGCCTGACGGTTGCCGCAACGCTCGAAATGGCGCAGCACCGCCAGGCTGAAGGCCGGCAGCTGCTCGCCCGTGAGCCACACCCCCAACGGGATGGCCAGCTCATTGCGCTGGGCCGAGAAAAAGCCCCCCACCATCACGGTGAACCCCAACTGGCCGTTGTGCTCCGCCGGCAGGAAGGCCAGGTCGTTGTGCAGCAAAAAGCTGTCGGGGGCGCCGCCAACGGCGATGTTGAACTTGCGGGGCAGGTTGGTGGGGGCGTCGTCCGCCAGCAGGCGCCGCTGGATCGCGTCCACCAGGGGGCGGGTGTCCACCAACTCCTCGGGATCGAGGCCAGCGAACGGGTTGCCGGTGATGTTGCGGGGGTTGTCGTGGCCCGACTGGCGGCTGGTGAGCCCCACGGATTGCATGGCGCTTAGCAGCGGC
>RHBP01000299.1 GCA_010030955.1 Synechococcaceae bacterium WBB_10_009
TGGCGGCCACGCTGTGCAGCTGGCTGGAGCGCCAGTTCGGCATGCCGTGCACCGCCACCGTGCCCATCGGCATCGGCGCCACCGTGGCCTTCCTGCGGGAGCTGCACGGGCTGCTGGGGCTGGAGCTGCCGGCCGAGCTTGTGGCCGCTGCCGATGGGGTGTGTGCGGCGGAGCGCCGCTCGCGCTTGCCCTGGTATTCCCGCTCGGTGGATTCCACCTACCTCACCGGCAAGCGGGTGTTCATCTTCGGCGACGCCACCCATGCCATGGCCGCCGCCCGCATCGCCAGCCGCGAACTGGGCTTCCAGGTGGTGGGCCTGGGCAGCTACAGCCGCGAGCTGGCCCGCGAGGTGCGTGCCGCCGCCCAGGAGCTGGGGCTGGAGGCCCTGATCAGCGACGACTACCTCGCCGTGGAGGCGGCCATCGCCGAGGCGGCCCCGGAGTTGGTGCTGGGCACCCAGATGGAGCGCCACAGCGCCAAACGGCTGGGCATCCCCTGCGCCGTGATCAGCACGCCGCTGCATGTGCAGGATGTGCCCGCCCGCACCGCCCCCCAGATGGGCTGGGAGGGGGCGAATGTGATCTTCGACAGCTGGGTTCACCCGCTGATGATGGGGCTGGAGGAGCACCTGATCGGCATGTTCCGCCACGATTTCGAATTCGTGGACGGCCACCGCAGCCACCTGGGCGATGGCGCCCCCACGCAGACTTCGGCCCAACCGGCCGAGTTGGCCTGGAGCCGTGACGGCGAGGCGGAGCTGGCCAAGATCCCCTTCTTCGTGCGCGGCAAGGTGCGGCGCAACACCGAGGCCTTTGCCCGCGAGCGCGGCCTGGCGGTGATCGACAGCGAAGCCCTCTACGACGCCAAGGCCCACTTCAGCCGCTGAGGCCGCGGCGGCGTGGCCTGGGGGTGCCTGCGAGTCAGGTGCTTGTACTCAGGTCTTTTTACCCAGATGCGGCTACAGCAAGGGTTGGTGCGCGCAGGTTCCGCCTGCGGCCGCCCCAGCCGCCTCACACCCCTCCCCCCAGGCCCGTTTCTATGACCACCACGCTCACCCGTCCCGATGGCGAGGGCAGTGTTCAGGTGCACCAGGAGGCGGGCCTCGAGATTGAGGAGGGCGCCCTGGTGATCGCCGTGTACGGCAAGGGGGGCATCGGCAAGAGCACCACCAGCTCCAACCTCTCCGCCGCCTTCTCCAAACTCGGCAAGCGGGTGCTGCAGATCGGTTGCGACCCCAAGCACGACAGCACTTTCACGCTCACCAAGCAGATGGTGCCCACGGTGATCGACATCCTCGAAACCGTGGACTTCCACACCGAGGAGCTGCGCCCCGAAGACTTCGTGTTCGAAGGCTTCAACGGCGTGCAGTGCGTGGAATCCGGCGGTCCGCCGGCGGGCACCGGCTGCG
>RHBP01000300.1 GCA_010030955.1 Synechococcaceae bacterium WBB_10_009
GCTGCTGCAGAGCGTGGATGGCTTTCCGGCCCTGGTCAGCGATGCCTGGCTCAACGGTCGCCTCACGACCCTGCACGCCTGCAGCGACCTGTGGGCCTGCGGGGCGCAGCTTGAAAGCGCCCAGGCCGTGGTGACACTGCCGGTGCTGGGGCCGCGTCTGCAGAGCGACCTGCTGCACCAGACCTTGGCCGGGGTGCGCTCGGTGCTCGATCCCCTGGGGGCGCGACTGATCGGTGGCCACACGCTCGAAGCGCGTGACGCCATCGCCGGTGCCGGGCTGAGCCTGGTGCTCACGGTCAACGGCAGTGCCCCAGCCGGGCGCCTGTGGCCCAAAGGCCCCCTGCAGCCCGGTGATGCCCTGATCCTGGTGCGACCGATCGGCACCGGGGTGTTGTTTGCGGCGGCCATGGCCGGCGCGGCGCAGGCCGGCTGGATTGACGGGGCACTGGCCGTGATGCAGCAGAACCAGGCGCCGCTGGTGGCACTGCTGGCCGCCCACGGCTGCAGGGCCTGCACCGACATCACCGGCTTCGGCCTGCTCGGCCACCTGGGCGAGATGCTCGCGCCCGCTGGCGACGGCGCAACAACCCATCAGGCAACAGAAACCCGCCTGCACCTGGACACCAGCGCCCTGGCCGCCCTTGCCCTGCCCGGCGCCCTGGAGCTGTTGGGGGCGGGGCACGCCAGCACCCTGGCCCCGGCCAACGGGCGCGCCCTGACCCTGCTCGAAGGGCCCGTTGCCCTGCGTGAACCAGCCAGTGCAGCCCTGCTGCAGCTGCTGATCGATCCCCAGACCTGCGGCCCGCTGCTGGCCGCCCTGCCCGCCACACGCGCCCCCAAGGCGTTGGCTGCCCTGCATCACCTGGGGTTCGACCAAGCCGCAGTGATTGGTCAGGTGATGGAGCCGTAGGGCTGAGCCCACAGCAATCCAGTCATGCTGGAGTGGTGCATGCCAGCCCTGGTGCCGCAGGGCAGCAAGCAGCTCGACCGTGGCGTGCGCCGAGCCGCTTCAAAAACCCGCCAGATTCCTGGCGCTTTTTTGGGGGCCAACCCAACAATCACCTCCAGAAGCGACCTCCATCAACGTCAGAACGGAGCCGGCGGCCACTGTTCGCAAGCGAGCGTCGTGATGCTCAGCAGCGTTCGGCAGCCAATCGCTCAAAACGGAGCTGGCGCAGGCGTTGCCCCAACGCAGGGCCCGGAGACAGGCCCTCGGCCGCCATCAGCGCCGTGGCGCTGATTGGAGCCTGAATGTGGCGCCAACGCCACCACCAGCGCAGCAACGGCCTGCGGGGCAAGTCCTCAAGCGTGGACGCGCAACCCCCGGCCGCCAGCTCCAGGGCCACCGCATCTGGAGAACAACCGGCAGCCTCGAGCCAATCGCTCCAGCGCCCAGCATCCCAACAC
>RHBP01000004.1 GCA_010030955.1 Synechococcaceae bacterium WBB_10_009
CGCCGCCCCCGGGCATGGTGCCCTCCTGCGCCGAAGGCGGGGTGGTGGGGGTGCTGCCCGGAATCATCGGCGTGATCCAGGCCACCGAAGCGGTGAAGATCATCACCGGCATCGGCACCACCCTCAGCGGCCGCCTGCTGCTGTTCGACGCCCTGGGCATGAAATTCCGCGAGCTGAAGCTGCGGCCCAACCCCGAGCGCCCGGTGATCGACAAGCTGATCGACTACCAGGAGTTCTGCGGCGTGGGCGGCAGCGCCCCCGGCCAGGAGGAGGCCGGCGCCGTGGAGAGCATCAGCGTGGGTGAGCTCAAGGCCCTGCTGGATGGCGACACCAGCGGCCTGGCGCTGATCGACGTGCGCAACCCCCCGGAAGCGGAGATCGCCGTGATCCCCGGGGCCGTGCTGATCCCCCTGGATCAGATCGAAAACGGCACCGCCGTGGAGCGGGTGCGCGAGCTGGCCGCCGGCAAAACCCTCTACGCCCACTGCAAGCTGGGGGGCCGCAGCGCCAAGGCGCTGATCGCCCTCAAGCGCCACGGCATCGAGGGCATCAACGTGGCCGGCGGCATCGACGCCTGGAGCCAGGAGGTGGATCCTTCTGTGCCGCGCTACTGAACGGCGACGTGAACGGCAGGGGTCCGCGCGGCTGGCGCCTCAATAATCCACGCCGCGCTTGAGGTCGACGCCGCGCTCGGCGTAGTGCTTGTGGCACACCATCTCGGAGTGCACGCTGGCCAGGTCGAAGTAGGCCGGCGGGTGCTTGCAGCGGCCGGTGAGGATCACCTCCGTTTCCGCCGGCTTGCGCAGCAGGGTCTGCACGATCGGCTCCACCGGCAGCAACTCCAGATCCACGGTGGGGTTGATCTCATCGAGGATCACGGTTTTGTAGAGGCCGCTGGAGATGGCCGCCCGGGCGATCTCCCAGGCCCGCTCCGCTTCCACGTAATCGATCGGCTGCTGCTGGCCGCGCCAGACGATCGCATCGCGGCCGGAGCGCAGGTGATCCACCAAGTGGGGGTAACTCTCGCGCAGGGCGGCGATCGCCGCATCTTCGGTGTAGCCCTTGCCGCCCTTGAGCCACTGCAGGATCAGCACGCGGTGGCTCTTGTCCTGGGAGATGCCGCGGCCGATGGCCTGCAGGGCTTTGCCCAGGGCGCTGGTGGATTTGCCCTTGCCTTCACCGGTGTACACCTCGATGCCATCGAGGCCGGCGCTGGCCAGCTCGGCATCATCCAACTCCCCCTGCAGGCGCCGGTCCTGGCGGCGGTGGGCACGCATCTCGGAGTGCAGATCGGCGATCTGCACCAGGGCTCTGGGGGCACCGCGGCCGGTGACGATCACCTCCATGCCGGCGGGCTTGGCCGCCAGGGTGCGCACCACCTCATCGAGGTCGAGCAGGCCCAGATCCAGCACCGGGTTGAGCTCGTCGAGCACCACCACGGAGTAGAGCGCGCTGGCCAGGGCCCCCTTGGCGATGGTCCAGCCGCGCTGGGCCTCCAGGATGTCGATGCGGGTGACCTGATCGGCGCTGAAATACTCGCCGCGGCCGGTGCGCACCTGGTCGATCAGGTGGGGGAAACCCTGCTGCAGGGCCTCGATGGCGGCGTCCTCGTCGTAGGAGCGGCCGGGGCCCTTGAGAAAGCGCAGCAGCAGCACCCGGGTCTGTTTCTGCTCGCAGATGCCCAGGCCGATGGTGCGCAGCACCACCCCAAGGGCCGCCTGGCTCTTGCCCTTGCCCTCGCCGTCGTACACATGCAGCTGGCCGTGGCTGCGCTCGCTGGCGCCGGCGGCGGTGCGAATGCCGATGCCGCGGCCCGTGCCGCGCTGGGTTTGGTCCCGCTGCGCCTGGTTGGACGGCGTCGGGTTCGACGGCGTCTGGGTGCTGGGGCCCATGGAGCGGCTCTGCGGAGCCCGATGCTAACGGCGCCTGCCTGCCAGGATCAGGGGCCGTTGCCCCTGGCCCGGCCAGCGCCATGTTCCGCCCGCTCGAGAGCCTGAGCCCAGGCCAGGCCCTGCAGCTGGAGCAGCTACGGGCCCAACTGGCGGCCCTGCCGGCGGCGCTGGTGGCCTACTCCGGCGGCGTCGACAGCACCCTGGTGGCGGCGATCGCCGCGGAACAGCTGGGGGAGCGGGCCGTGGCCGTCACGGGGGTGTCACCGGCCCTGGCGCCGCACCTGCGCCAGGAGGCCCAGCTGCAGGCCCAGTGGATCGGCATGCGGCACCGGGAACTGGACACCGCCGAACTCGACGACCCGGCCTACAGCAGCAACCCCAGCCAGCGCTGCTTCGCCTGCAAACGGGAGCTGCACCGCCTGCTGGGGCAGCTGCGGCAGGAGCAGCCCCAGGCGGTGGTGCTCGATGGCGTCAACCACGACGACCTGGGCGACCACCGCCCCGGCATCGCCGCGGCCCAGCAGGCCGGGGTGCGCTCCCCCCTGGCGGACATCGGCATCGACAAGGCCGGTGTGCGGGCGATCTCCAAGGCCCTGGGGTTCCCCTGGTGGGACAAACCGGCCCAGCCATGCCTGGCCTCGCGCTTCCCCTACGGCGAACCGATCAGCGCCACACGGCTGCAGCGGGTGGCGGCGGCCGAGGCCTGGTTGCGCCAGCGGGGCTGGCCGGAGTTGCGGGTGCGCAGCCAGGGCGATGCCGCCCGCATCGAATTGCCGGCCGATCAGCTGGACGCTGCCCTGCGGCGCTGGAGCGACCCGGAGCAACGGCAGGCGTTGATCGGGGCCTTCCTGGCCCAGGGCTTCACGGCCGTGAGTGTGGATCTGGAGGGGTTGGTGAGCGGCAAGCTCAACCGCAGCCTGCGCAGCTGAGGGGGATGGACCACAAAAAAAGCCCCTCCCACCAGGGAGGGGCTAGGCGGCGTCGGGGGCCTCAGGCGGCCGCCAGGGCCGGTTCGCGCTCGCTTTCGGCCACCCCGGTGGGGGTTTCACGGCGGAAGCTCTTGAGCTTGTAGCTGCCGGCATCGAGCTCTTCGCTCAACACGATGCAGGCGCGCTCCGGCATGGTGTGGTCACCGCAGGTGAACACATCCACGGCGGCGTAGCCGGATTCCGGCCAGGTGTGAATGGAGATATGGGATTCGGCCAACAGAGCCAGCCCCGTCACACCCTGGGGGTCAAACCGGTGGGTGATCAGATTCAGGAGTGTGGCGCCAGCACGCTTGGCTGCGCTGGTGATGGCGTTCCTGAGGAAAGCTTCGTCGTCGAGCTTGGCGGGATCGCAGTTGTACAGCTCGAGGATGCAGTGTTTGCCCACCATTTCGGTGGCACTGGGTGTTTGGGGGCTACTGGAGAAAGTGCTCTCAGCTCCGGTCCATCCCGGGTTGGGGTGGAGGCAGGCCGCTTGGGTCATCAGAACCAGGCAAACAGCCCAACACCTTACTGGCCCAGGCGCAGGGTGCCGGCCTCCACGGTCACCAGTTGTGAACGTTGGTGCCAGCCGCCGCTGAAGGCCCCCAGGTGGGTGGCGCTCACCAGGCACTGGTGCCCCTCCCCCACGGCCTCGAGCAACAGCTGCTGGCGGTGGGGGTCGAGCTCGGCCAGCACGTCGTCGAGCAGCAGCAGCGGCGGCTCCCCCCACAGCTGCTGCACCAGCTCCAACTCCGCCAGCTTGAGGGCCAACACCAAGGTGCGCTGCTGGCCGGCGGATCCGTAGCGGCGGGCCGGCTGGTCCCCCAACTCCAGGGCCACCTCATCGCGGTGGGGGCCAATGCTGCACTGGCCCAGCCGCAGCTCCTCGGGCCGCTGGGCCCGCAGCTGCTCCAGCAGGCTGTCGCGCCAGGGGCCCTCCTGATCGGGCTCCGGGCCCTCCACCTCCAGGCTGGCGCCGGGCTGGTAGCGCAGCCACAAGCGCTCGCGGCCGGCGCTGAGGCGTTCCTGCCACTGGGCCGCCAGCGGCTGCAGCCGCCGCAGGGCCCGCAGCCGCCGGCGGTGCAAGCGGGTGCCCACCAGCGCCATCTGCTGATCGAAGGCCTCCAGCAGATCCTGCAGCTGGCCCTGGCCCAGCCCCCGCCGCAGCAGTTGGGAGCGCTGACGCAGCAGGCGGGCGTAACGGCTGAGCAGCTCCGCATACACCGGCTCCAGCTGCAGCACCACCCGATCCAGCCACTGGCGCCGCAGGGCCGGCTCCCCCCGCACCAACTCCAGATCGAGGGCGCTGAAGCCCACGCAGCGCAGCGGGCCGATCAGCTCCAGTTGGCGCTCCAACGGCCGGCCGTTGCGGCGGGCCTGGCGGCCCCCCTGGCGGCGCAGCTCCAGCTCCAGGCGGTCGCCGTCGCTGCAGCCGGCGGCGATGCAAGCGGCGGGCTGGCCCTGGCGGATCAGATCACGGTCGCTGCTGCAGCGGTGGGAGCGCAGGCTGCCCAGCAGCTCCACCGCCTCCAGCAGGTTGGATTTGCCCTCGCCGTTGCCGCCGATCACCAGCAGCCGCGGCGCCTCCAACTGCAGCTCCAGGGCGCCGTAATTGCGGAACTGGCGCAGCTCCAGGCGATGCAGCCGAATGGGTCTGGGGCCGTCTGAGGGCTAAGGTAAGGCCCGTGGGGCAGCTGATCCCGCGTGGGCATGTAGCTCAGTTGGATAGAGCATCAGATTCCGGTTCTGAGTGTCGGGGGTTCGAGTCCCTCCATGCTCGTGGTCCGATCAGCCGCTCTCCCTCAGCCCCGGAGCCCCGTTTCGCCTGAACGGGGCTTTTTTGTGGGGCGAGGCTTGCCTGTGCCTGTCTCCCGGCCTCAGGGGTTCAGCCGCAACCCCATGGCCCGGATGCCGCCGGGGTCCACCACAAAACCGTGCTGCTGCAGGGCCGCCAGGGCAGCCTGGGGGGCCGCCACGGAGATGCTGCAGCCCGGCAGTTCGCGCCGCAGCCGGCCCAGGGCGGTGTGCACCAGCACCTGCAACAGCGGCTCCACCTGGTGTTCAGCCGGATGCACCGTCAGATCCCAGAGGTTGGCGTTGAGGGCCTGGTCGCTGGTGGCCCGCACGAAACCCACCAAGTGGCCCTCGGGGCCGCGCAGGCTGAGCTGCCAGGCGCTGGCCTCCAGCGCCCGCTGCAGCCGCTGGGGCGGCCGGGGGGGGTCACCGCAGGCCACCAGCAGGGCGTTGAGCTCCTCGGCGCTGGGCGGGAACGCGCTGTCGAGGCTGTAGCCCAGCGGCAGCTGGGGGGGCTGCGGCTGGCCGCGGAAGGGAATCAGCAGGGAATCGAGCACACCGGTCCCCCTCAGCCGGTGTTGCGCATGCCGGCGGCGATGCCATTGATGGTGAGCAGGGCACCGCGCAGCAGTTCGCTGCGGCTGTAGGTGCGGCCATCCTCCCGGTCGGGGGCTTCGCTCATGGGGGGCTGGCGGTTCTGATCGCGCAGGCGCTTGAGCAGCGCCACCTGCAGGAACCCCAGCGGAATGATCGTGCGGTTGCGGAGCTCCACCGACAGCTGCAGGCCGGGGTCGCCATCCAGCAGGCGGCTGTGGCCGGTGATCGCCAGCACCAGATCCCGGGTGAGCACAAACTCAGCGGCGATGCCCGCAAAGATCGCTTCAAAGGCCTGGCGCGATTCCGGCCGCCCCAACGAGCGCACGTAGTGGTGGGCCAGGTCGAGGTCCACCTTGGAGAGGGTCATCTCCACCTTGGAGATCAACATCCGGAAAAAGGGCCAGCGCTGGTACAGCTGCTGAAACAGCTCCAGCTGGCCGGGGTCGCTGTCCAGCTCCTCCTGCAGGGCGGCCCCCACACCGAACCAGCTGGGCAGCAGGAAACGGCTTTGGGTCCAGCCGAACACCCAGGGGATGGCCCGCAGGCTGGAGAGGTCCTTGGCGCCGCTTTTGCGGCGGGCCGGCCGGCTGGAGATCTGCAGCTTGCTGATCTCCTCGATGGGCGTCACCTGCTGGAAAAAGGCCACCAGGTCGGGGTTGTCGTGCACCAGGGCCCGGTAGTGGCTGCGGGAGCGGGCCGCCAGGCGGGCCATCAGCTCATTCCAGCTGGGGGTCTCATCCACATGGCTGGTCACCAGGCTGTTTTGGATCACCGCGGTGGTCACGGTTTCCAGGTTGTAGAGGGCCAGCTCCGGCAGGGAGTATTTCGAGGCCAGCACCTCCCCCTGCTCGGTGATCTTGATGCGGCCGTTGAGGGTGCCGCTGGGCTGGGCCAGGATCGCCTGGTAGGCGGGGCCACCGCCACGGCCCACGGAACCGCCGCGGCCGTGGAAGATGCGCAGGGCGACATCGTGGGCGCTGGCCAGCTGCTGCAGGGCGATCTGGGCCTGGTGGATCTCCCAGTTGCTGGAGAGGAAGCCGGAATCCTTGTTGCTGTCGGAGTAGCCGAGCATCAACTCCTGCAGGGGCTTGCCCGTGGGGCTGATGCTGGCGATCAGCTGGCGGTAGAAGGGCTCACAGAACAGCCGCTCCATCACCGCCGGGGCGGCCTTGAGGTCTTCCACCGTTTCAAACAGCGGCACCACCAGCAGGCTGGAGCGCTGGGCCATGGGGTCCACCAGGCCGGCCTCCTTGGCCAGCAGCAACACCTCCAGCAGGTCTGACACCGTGTGACTCATGGAGATCACATAGGTGCGGCAGATGCGGCTGCCGAACTCCTGCTGCAGCCGCTGCACCACCCGCAGCACATCAAAGGTTTCAGCGGTGGCCGGGCTCCACTGCACCGAGGGGGGAATCAGGGGGCGGCGGGTCTGCAGCTCGGTGAGCAGCCACTCCACCCGCTGGGGCTCACCCATCTCGCCGTAGGGCACCGGCAGCTGGAGGTAGCGGCTGAGCTCATCGAGGGCATCGCTGTGGCGGGTGCTCTCCTGGCGGATGTCGAGGCTGGCCAGGCAGAAGGCGAAGGTGTGCACCTGGGCGATCAGGTTGTCCAGGGGCTCACAGCTCAGGCCCGTGCCGGAGAGGCTGTCGTTGATCAGCTCGAGGTCGTTGCGGAACTCCGTCACCGAGGCGTAGTGCAGCTCGGGGGCGGGGGCCGGCGCCAGGGCGCCCTGGCCGAAGTCCGGCAGGGCCGGGCGCGTGTCGGAGGGGGTTTCCCAGCCGGCGCTGGCCAGTTGCTGGTTGCGCGCATGGGTGAGGCGCAGGCGCTCCAGCACGTAGCTGAGCTTGAGGCGGTAAGGCTCCAGCCGGTAGCGGGCCGCCCGCTCCTCGTAGATCTCCGGGAAGCGCAGCCGGTCCATCTCCAGGGACTCCAGCAGCGGGGCACTCACCTGGCTCCACTGCATGGAAATGCTGAGCTGATCGCGCAGGTCGCCCACCGCCGCCAGGTAGCGCTCCAGCATCAGCTGGCGCTGGAAACAGGCGGTGCGCCAGGTGATCTCGGGCGTCACCGAGGGGTTGCCGTCGCGGTCGGAGCCCACCCAGGAGCCAAAGCTGCAGAAGGCATCCCCCGGGGGCGTGACATCCGGGTAGCTGGCGTTGAGGGCGGTGCGGATGCGCTGCCGCAGCTGCGGCATGGCACCGAACAACACCTGCTGGAAGTAGTGGAGGGCGTAATCCACCTCATCCAGCACCGAGGGCTTGAACTGGTGCAGCTCATCGGTGCGCCACCACAGCCGCACCTCCTCCTCCAGCTGCTGGCGCAGGCTCTGGCGGTCGTCGAGGTTGAGCAGCTGGCTGTGCTGCAGCTTCTGAATCAGCGAGGCCACCCGCCGCTGCTTGTGGCGGATGGTGTGGCGCACGATCTCCGTGGGGTGAGCCGTGAACACCAGGCGGATCTCCAGCTCCTGCAGCAGGTGCTCGATCTGGGCCGGCGGCACCCCCAGGCCCCGCATGCGGGCGAACAGCTCGCGGAAGGTGGCCGGTTCGGTCTGCGCCGCCAGGGGCGGCAGGAAGGGATCGCTGAGGTGCTCCGGGTGGTGGGCCTTGAGGCTGGCGAGGTAGCTGTCCTCCTCGATGTGCTGCTCAAGGATGTTGACCAGCTGGAAATAGAGCGAGAAGGCCCGCGCCGCGGCGATGCCCTCGGCCAGATCCATCTCGCGGATCAGCTGCACAATCTCATCGGTGGCCGCCCCGGAGCCGGCGTCGGGGGCACCGCCATCGATGGCGCCGCTGATCTCCTTCATGCGCAGCAGGCGCTCGGCCTGCTGGGGTGGGCACTCGCTGCGCAGCACCGTCTGCCAGAGGTCTTCCACCAGCTCCAACCGTTCGGCCAGCAACCGCGGGCGGCTGCCCTCTGCAGCGGCCGCTGCGGCCGGCGCGCCGATCGCATCTGTGGCGGCGAGGGTGAGCCCCATGGAGGCGGAGATGGCGGCGGAGCGATCCATGATCATCCCAAAGGGCGCAACCGTTCTGTCGCCATCTCCGCATTCAGCTGCGCTTCACGCTGGGCCATGGCGGCCGCCGAGGCCGCCATCAAGGGGGCCACGGCGGAGCCGGCGCGGTGGGCCTCCAGCCATTGCATCGCCTGGTTGCCCTGCTCCAACACGCCCTGCAGGGGGGCCAGCCAGGGCCCCAGACCACAGGCCCGGGCCAGGGGATCCAGCTCCGCAAGCGCCTCGGCCATCCAGGCCCGGGCGGTGATGGTGCCGCCGCTGCGCCAATGCCGCAGGGGGGCCTCCAGGCTGCTGCGGGCGGCGGCGCGGTCGTTGGCATCGGCCAGCTCCGCCAGGGCCTGGGCATCCAGGCGGCTGGCCCGCAGGGGGTCATGGCGCTGGGGATCGAGCAGCAGCTGCTGGATCCGCAGCTCGGCGAAGGCGGTGACCGCCAACAGCACCAGCGGGTCGGCGATCAGATCACAGATGCGGATCTCCAGGCGGTTGAGGTCGTGGGGCCGGTTGTCGCCGTTGGGGCGCACGGAGGTCCACAGGTGGCGCACGTTCTGCATGGTGCCCAGCTGCAGCTGCTGCTCCATCCAGGCGATGTAGTGGCCGTGGCCCTCAAACAACGGCACCTGGGGCGGGGTGAGCGGGAACTGCAGCCAGCGCTGGGAGTGGGCGCCGGTGCTGCGGCCATCGAGGAAGGGGGAGCTGGCGCTGAGGGCCAACAGCAGGGCCGCCTCGCAGCGCACCAGACGGCAGGCGGCAAACAGGGCCTCCATGTCGGTGAGGCCCAGGTTGATGTGCACGCTGGCGGTCACCACCCGGGTGCCGTAGGTGGCCTCGATGTAGCCGTGGTAGGGGTTGGTGGGATCGGAGCGCTCAAAGCGGCGGCTGTCGCCGGTGCTCAGGGTGCTGCCCGGCAGCAGGGTGAGGCCGCGCTCAGCCAGCCAGGGCCGCAGCCGGCGCCGCGGTTCCAGCAGCAGCTCCAGCTGCCGTGCGTAGCTGGCATCCGGCGGCGTGATGTATTCGAGGTTGCGGCAGTCGGGTTCGGTCACAAAGCCGCTCAGGGCCGCGGCCACCTCAGCGGAGCAGCCCACCACCGTGCCGTCGGGCCGGCCGGTGTAGAGCTCCACCTCAAAGCCCTTCAGCAGCAACGGCGGAGCCGTGGGTGGCATCGCGCTCATGCCAGACAGGCCAGGGCCTTGAGCATGCCGCGGGCCTTGTTGAGGGTTTCCTGGAATTCGGAGGCGGGCACCGAATCGGCCACCAGGCCAGCACCGGCCTGCACCTGCACGCGCCAGCCGCCACCGGCCGCCGGCAACACCACCATGGTGCGGATGGTGATGGCGGTGTTGAGGGCACCGCTGAGGTCCATGGCGCCATACACGCCGGAGTAGGGGCCGCGGGCATCGGGCTCCAAGGCATGGATCAGCTGCATGGCCCGGATCTTGGGGGCGCCGCTGACGGTGCCGGCGGGGAAGGAGGCCATCAGCAAATCCCACACATCCCGGTGGGGGTCGAGCACCCCCTCCACCTCGCTCACGATGTGCATCACGTGGGAATAGCGCTCGATCACCATCAGCTCGCTCACCCGCACGCTGCCGGGCACGCACACCCGGCCCAGGTCGTTGCGGCCCAGGTCCACCAGCATCACGTGCTCGGCGCGCTCCTTGGGATCCGCCAGCAGATCCGCAGCCAGGGCTTCATCTTCGGCGGCATCGGCGCCGCGGTGGCGGGTGCCGGCGATCGGCCGCAGCGACGCCTTCACACGGCCGCTGCCGTCGGCCAGGGGCTCGGCCTTCACCATCACCTCGGGGCTGGAGCCGATCAGGTGCCAGCCGCCGAAGTTGAAGAAGGCCATGTACGGCGATGGGTTCACCATCCGCAGGCTGCGGTAGAGCTCAAAGGGCTCGCGCTGCACCTCGGTTTCCAGCCGCTGGCTGATCACCAGCTGAAACACATCCCCGGCGGCGATGTGCTCCTTGGCGGTGAGCACCGCCGCTTCAAACTCCTCGCGGCTGCGGTTGCTGCGGGTGGACAGCTCCAGGCCGGGGTCATCGCGCCAATCCAGCGGTGCCACCCCCGGAGGCAGCGGCTGGTGCATGCGCTGCTCGAGGTGATCAAGCCGGGCCACCGCCTGCCCGTAGGCCCGCTCCACCGCCGCCGCCGTGGGCTCACCCCCGGTGAGATCCACATAGGCCACGGCGGTGATCTGCCGCTTCACCTGGTCGAAGGCGAGCAGGCTGTCGGCCAGCATCCAGCAGCCATCGGGGGGGCCGTTGGGGTCGGTGGGGTGCACCGGCACGCTGGGCTCAATCCAGCGGATCAGCTCATAGCCCCAGAAGCCAAACAGCTGGCCCAGGGGGGGCAAACCGGGGATGGCCGGTGCGCTGTAGGGGGCCAGGGCCTGGCGCAGCAGATCGAAGGGGTTGCCCCGCAGGGCCTGGCGGCTGCCATCGCGCCCGCAGCGCTCGGCGGCGTCGCCACGCACGGTGAGGGTCCAGAGCGGATCGCTCACCACAAAGCTCCAGCGGCCGATGCGCTCGCCCCCCTCCACCGACTCCAACAGCACGCCGTGCTGGCTGCCGGCCCCCACCTTCAACCAGGTGGTGAGTGGGGTTTCCAGGTCGGCCGGCCAGGTGCGCCAGATGGGGATGAAGCTGGAGCCCGCCCCAGCCTGAGCCAGAACAGTGGCGCGATCAGGGGATGGCATCACAGCGGCAGGCGGGCACAAAAAACGGGGCGCCTGGCCCCGCCTTTATAGAGGTTGGCTGAACCGAGGCCGGAATCAGGCGTCGAAGGTGTTCTTGCCGGTGAACTTGATCGAGGCGGGATTGCCGTTCTGACCGATGCGGCGGGCGTTGTGGCCCACCATCTGGCGACCCTCGTTCACCTTCTCGGGGAACACGCCGTCTTTGGGGTGCAGGAACTCGGTGTCGCCGCCGGGGAAGATCCGGTAGATCTTGTAGTCCTCGATGCGGGGCTTGAACTTGGTGCGCAACTGGGTGCCGAGGGCCAGGCACTGCTCCTTGCGGGCGAAGTACATCAGGTTCTCGCCCTCATTCATGTGGGCGGCACCGCCGGTGGGCAGCTCGAAGGGCTGCTCCTTGGCGCTGGTCCAGGTGATCGCGTACTTCTCCTCGGTTTCAGCGGCGTTGAGCAACCCGCCCGTGCTGCCGATGTACTTCGGAAGTTGACCGCTCAGTTGACCGCTCGTTGCCATGGCTGTTCCGGAGGGGAGTCGGCAGACCGTTTCGCTCGGAAGCTAGCACCGTGTTTTGGGGCCAACAGGCCGCCCCGCCAGGGTCTTCACACCCGTCAACAAACCCCATCCCTCAGGCGCCAGCCACCGGGAAAAACACGGTGAGGGCATTGCCGGAGCGCTCCGCCAGGCGGCCGCCGAGGCTGTGGAACAGGCGCTGGGTGGCCTGACGGCTGAGCTGCAGGCTGCCGGTGCCGGGGTTCCAGCTCAGCACCGGCCCCACCCGCTCGGCGCCGCCGCCGGGCTGCTCCGCCCCCGGGGCATCGGCGCTGGCGCTGAGCCGCAGCTTGAGGCGGGCGCCGGCGGGCCGCAGGCTGAGGGCCACCACCGCCCCGGCGGGCAGGCCGCGGCTGAAGCGGTCCACCAGCCCCCCCAGCACGGTTTCCAGGCGGGCCGGATCGCTGAGCACCGGCGGAAGATCGGCGGCGGCCCGCAGCTCCAGGGCCAGGCTGCGGCGTTGCAGCTGCTGGCGCCACAGGGGCTCCAACCGCACCAGCAGTTGGGCCAGGTCGGTGCGGGCCAGGTGCTGATCCCCCGTTTCAGCGGGCTGGCGCTGCAGCTCCGCCGCCAGGAAGATCAAGCCGAAACGGTCGATCTGCTCGCTGCATTCCCCATCGATCTGCTGCAGGCGCTGGCGCACCAGATCGGGCAGATCGCTGCGGCGCAGCAGCGAGCGGATCAGGGTGCGAATCGTGGCCAAAGGGGTGCGCACCTCATGGGTGAGGGCCTCGAGCAGTGCCAGCTCACTGCTGGGGGCCGCCGCCGCACTGCGGCCACCGCCGCTGGCCCGGTGCACCAGGGGCTGCAGGGTGAGGCTGGGGGCCATGGCCGCCAACCGTTCCGCCAACCGCGGCCAAAACTGCGGCACCCGTTGGGGGTCGTTCTGCAGGGGGCCCAGGGCCTGGATCGCCTGGCGCAACCGCTGGGCCTGGGCGGGGTCGGTGCGCTGCAGGCGCTCATCCAGCCGCGTCAACGCCGCCGAGAGCGCCGCCGGCTCAAATTGCACCACCAGCCTCCGGGCCCGGTCGTCGCCCACCAGGGCCATGGCCACCTGCAGCCGCGGCGTGATCAGCACCAGCAGCGGGTCGGTGCCATCGGCCTCCTCCAGCGGCAGCCGCTCGAAGCCGCCGCCCGCGGTGGCGGCGGCCGCGGCCACGCCGGTGGCCGGCAGCAGCGGCGCACTGGCCTGCAGCAGATCGCCGAGTTCGGAGGGGGCCCACACCCAGCCCTGCAGCTGCTGCAGCAGGGCTGGTTCGTAGAGGGCCGGCAGGGGGGCCGCCAGCCACACCCCCGGCTGGGGCCCCAGGGGCATCAGGAAATCCTCCTGCAGCGTGGCGAGCGCCGCCCACCACTGCCGCCGCACGCTGTCTTCATCGCCGCGGCCCGGGCCTTCGCCGTGGGCCAGGTCGCGGCGCAGGGCCGCCAGGCATCCGGCGCGGGGGGGGGCCGGATCCGCCATCACCAACGGCCCGTGGGGGCGCTGCCGCGCCGGGCCACCGACGCGCACAGCCCCAGGGCGATGAAGTTCACGAGCATGGCGGAGCGGCCGTAGCTCAGCCAGGGCAGGGGGATGCCGGTGATCGGGCCAAGGCCGATGGTCATGTTGATGTTCACCACCACCTGGAACATCACCATCGCGCCGATGCCCACCACCACCAGCGACTCCACATCGCTGCGGGCCTTGCCGGCGATCTGCAGCAGCCGCCAGATCCACACCACAAAACCCACCACCACCAGGGTGGCGCCGAGGAATCCCATTTCCTCGCCCAGGGCGCTGAAGATGAAATCCGTGTGCTGCTCCGGGATGAAGCGCAGCAGGGTGAGGTGCCCCTGCATCAGCCCCGTGCCAAACCAGCCCCCGGAGCCGATGCCCACCGTGCTCTGCAGCAGGTGGTAGCCGCCGCCGAGGGGATCTTTGTTGGGGTCGAGGAACAGGGTGAGGCGGTCGCGCTGGTGGGGCTGCAGGAAGTTGTTCCAGAGGAAGGGGGTGGCCAGGGAGAACAGCAGCTCAACCGCCACCACCGCCAGGGGGGCCAGCCGTTTCCAGGGCAGGCTCCTCCAGGCCAGGTAGGCCATGGCGGGGATCCAACCGAGCAACAGCCACGGGAGCACGCCGGCCACGATGGCGCTGATCACCGGCGAGATGAACAGCAGCACCCAGGCGCCGGGCATTCCCGACCAGAACATCATCACCAGCAGCACGGCGCCGAACACCAGTGAGCTGCCGAGGTCGGGCTGCACCAGCACCAGCAGCCAGGGCAAACCGATGATCGCCATGGGCCGCAGCAGATCCACGGGCCGCTCCACGGGATGGCGCCCCAGCACCCGGGCCAGCAGCAGGATTGCCCCCACCTTGGCGAACTCAGACGGCTGCACATGGAAGCCGCCGATGTTGATCCAGCTCTGGGCCCCCAGGGCGCTCACCCCGACCACCCGCACGGCGATCAGGCTGGCCACCATCGCCCCGTAGATCACCCAGGGCCAGCGGGTGATGCTCTCCACCGGCACCCGGGCCAGCAGCAGAGCGATGCCCATGCCCACCGCGGCGGTGACCCAGTGCTGGTACCAATCGGCGTAGCCGGCCTGGCGCTGGGTGCTGGCGATCAGGATGCCCGCCACGAAGATCATCCCCAGGGGGATCCACCAGAGCAGCTTGTCGACGCCATCGAACCAGCGGCGCCGGCGGCTGCGGCCGGCGGCGAAGACGCGGCCGCGGCGGGGGCCGAACAGCGGCAGCCCCAGCTGGGTCATGGCGCCGTCGCCACGGGCAGGCGCTGGGCCAGGTCGCGGAAGGCGGCGGCCGTGGCGGAGTCGGGCGCACTGAGCACCGCCGGCCGGCCGGCGTCACCGCCCTGCACCACCGCCAGCTCCATGGGCAATTGGGCCAGCAGCGGCACCTCGCTTTCGCTGGCCAGTTGGCTGCCGCCACCGCGGCCGAACAGCTCGTAGCGCTTGTCGGGGGCGTCGGGCGGGACAAAGGCGCTCATGTTTTCCACCACCCCCAGCACCGGAACCCCCAGCTGTTGGAACATCGCCAGGCCCCGGCGCGCATCCTGCAGCGACACCATCTGCGGGGTGGTGACGATGATCACGCCGGCCATCGGCACCGCCTGGGCCAGGCTGAGCTGGGCATCGCCGGTGCCGGGGGGCAGGTCGACCACGAGCACGTCGCGCTCACCCCACTCCACCTGATAGAGGAACTGGCGAATGATGCCGTTGAGCATTGGCCCCCGCCAGATCACCGGCTGGTGGGCATCGATCAGCAGCCCCATCGACACCATGGCGATGCCGCAGCTCTCGATCGGCGTCAGCACCTGCTCGTTGCCGCTGCCGCGCACCTGGGGGGTCTGATCCGCCACCCCGAGCATGGTGGGGGCGTTGGGGCCGTAGATGTCGGCATCGAGCAGGCCCACCCGCAGGCCACTGGCCGCCAGGGCGCAGGCCAGGTTCACCGCCACGGTGCTCTTGCCCACGCCGCCCTTGCCGCTGCTCACGGCGATGACCTGTTTCACCCCGGGGATCGGTTGGCGCTCCGGGCCGCCACCGCCATGGCCGGCGGCGCCGATCGGTGCCCCTTGCTGGGGGGCCGGGGCTGGGGGCGGGGCAATCTCGATCTGCACGTCGTCGATGCCGCCCAGCTGCAGCAGGGCGCCGCGGGCATCGGCGGCAATGCGCTCGCGCTGGGCATTGGCGTAGCCCGGCAGGGCCAGGCGGAACACCACGCGGTTGTGTTGCACCCGCACCTGCTGGATCCACTGCAGCTCCAGCAGGCTGCGGCCGCTGCCCGCATCCCGGAGCGGCTCGAGGGCCGCGATGGCCTCGTGGAGGGCCTGGTCTGCGCTGGCCATCGGGGGGTGCGGCGGTGGCTGGATCCTAAAAGCGTTCTCCCGGGGCGCCGGGATCACGAACTCTCTCGCCCCCTTGTGCCGAAGCGGCTTGGGCTGAAAAGGTGAGGGGGTTGCCATGGCCCCTGCGGGCCGAACCGCCGATGTTGAAGGGCCTGCTCTCCCGCACCCAAGCCAAGCTCAGGGGCACCACCCCAGGGGCCAACGGCGCCGCCCCAGCCCTGGAGGCCCCCCCGGCCGATTCGCGGCAGCGGGCCAAGGCGCTGCTGATGGGCCTGCAGGATTCGATCTGCGCCGGCCTGGAGCAGCTCGACGGCCAGGCCCGCTTTGCCGAGGAGAGCTGGGAGCGGCCTGAGGGGGGCGGCGGGCGCTCCCGGGTGATGCAGGGCGGCCGGGTGTTTGAGCAGGGGGGCGTGAACTTCTCGGAGGTGGAGGGCTCGGAGCTGCCCCCCTCGATCCTCAGCCAGCGCCCCGAGGCCAAGGGCCACCGTTGGTTTGCCACCGGCACCTCGATGGTGCTGCACCCCCGCAACCCCTACATCCCCACCGTTCACCTCAACTACCGCTACTTCGAAGCGGGGCCGGTGTGGTGGTTCGGCGGCGGCGCCGACCTCACCCCCTACTACCCCTTCTTGGAGGACGCCCAGCACTTCCACCGCACCCTCAAGGGGGCCTGCGACAGCGTGAACCCCGCCCTCTACACGGTGTTCAAGCCCTGGTGCGACGAATACTTCTTCCTCAAGCACCGCGGTGAAACCCGCGGCGTGGGGGGCATCTTCTACGACTACCAAGATCCCCGCGGCGTGCTCTACAGGGGCCAGGACCCCAACGGCCCCGCCGCCGCCGCTGGAGAGCACGTGGGCCCACAGCCCCTGGGCTGGGAGCAGCTGTTTGCGTTGGCGAGCGCCTGTGGCAACGCCTTCCTGCCCAGCTATGTGCCGATCGCCGAGAAGCGCCAGCACACCCCCTACGGCGAGCGCGAGCGCCAGTTCCAGCTCTACCGCCGCGGCCGCTATGTGGAGTTCAACCTGGTGTTCGACCGCGGCACCATCTTTGGCCTGCAGACCAACGGCCGCACCGAGTCGATCCTGATGTCGCTGCCGCCGCTGGTGCGGTGGGAATACGGCTACAAACCCGCCGAAGGCAGCCGCGAAGCCCTGCTCACCGACCTCTTCACCCGCCCCCAGAACTGGCTGGAGGACCGCTCACTGATCGCCCGCTGCGAGCCGCACGGGGCCGTTGGTTGAGGCCACACCGGCGGGCTGACGCCCCAGCCCCTGCTCCAGCGCCGCCACCACCCGCTCGGCGATGGCCGTGAGGGCCTGGGGCCGGGAGCGGGGGTTGCGCAGGGCGGGCTCAAGCGGCGGCTCGAGCTTGCCGATCTCCAGCAGCGTGATGCCCCGGCGCGGCCCCCCCAGGCCACCGCGGAACTGCTGCGGGTAGCCGCCGAAGGCCCGCGCCAGGCTCTCATCGAGCCGGCTGAAGGGGCGGTGCAGGGCC
The DNA here is from genome assembly GCA_010030955.1 of Synechococcaceae bacterium WBB_10_009. Classification (GTDB taxonomy): domain Bacteria; phylum Cyanobacteriota; class Cyanobacteriia; order PCC-6307; family Cyanobiaceae; genus Vulcanococcus. The sequence goes on from RHBP01000004.1 coordinate 16,857, forward strand.
GGGATCACCCCGGAGCCCACGCCGTCGGGGCCGTAGGCGTCGAAGTGAATTTCCAGGGCGTAGCCCCCAGCGGCGGCATGGGCCTTGCCCACACTCCAGTTGGTGCGGGGATCGTCGCCGTTGTGGATGGTGCGCTGGGGCGGATCGTAAAAGCGGATGTTCAGGCCCCGCTGCAGGCCCAGGGCCACCACCCGGCGGGCCACCGCGAGGTTCCAATAGAGCTCATCGCGCATGCCCGGCTGCATGGGCCGGGCGCCGTGGAGGTCCACCGCAGCACCCCCGGTGCCGGCGCCAGCGATCCCTTGGGAATCGGCGTGGCCCGCCATCACCAGGATCGGCACATCCGCCGGCTCCGGGCGCTGGCCCACCCAATCGCGGCTGAGGCGGCTGCGCACGCCGGTGAGGGGGTCGCGGTTGCCGGGGGCCGGCGCCTGGGCCTCAGCCGCCAGCCCCAGGCACAGCAGCGCCAGGGCGGTGAACAGGGCACCGCGGCGGACCCCAGGGGCTCGGGCCATCGAAGCGGCGGCAACGGGCAGACGCCACTTTGGCTCAGATCGGCGATTGCAGCAGCTCGCCATCGCTGAACAGCCCCAGGCTGGGGCCCAGCTCCAGCTCCAGGGCAATCAGCTCATCGCGGTGGGCCCGCAGCTGCAGGGCACTGCCGGTGGCCTCGTCGTGGCTGATCAAGCGCAGCTCCACGGTTTCCGGCCGGGCGGCGCGGCGCCGGTAGATCCAGCCCGCCATGGGGCCGAGCCCCACCAGCAGCAGGGGCCACCAGCCCAGCACCGGCACCACCTGGCGCAGCACCAGGCCCAGGCAACCGGCACCCACGCCCCCCAGCAGCGACAACAGCACCGCCAGCGGGGCCGACGCCTCCACCTGGCCGCTGAAGGTGAGCAGGCGGCGGTCGGGGTTGCTGCCCTCGGGCCGCCAGCCCCGCTGCTGCAGCCACTCGGTGAGGGCCGGCAGCACCACCAGGGGCGGTTTGGAGGAGCGCACCTCCACCACGGTGGTGCGGTCTTTGCTAGCAGCCCGCAGGAAGAACACCAGACCGATGGCCAGCAGCAGCGTGAGCAACAGGGTGGAACCCAGGGCCGGTGGCATGACATCCGCTGCGGAGCTCGTGCTCATTCTCCTCGAGCCAGTGCTGCCATGGGTCCATCAGCGCCAGGGCCGCCTCGCGGTGGTCATCGAGCAGGTGCAGCATGCGGCGGGGCCGGCCGCGGCTGGGGCAGCGCTGGGAATAGCTGCTGATGGCGCCGTCCTGGTCGAGGAAGCTGAGGGCCTGCTGCAGCACGGTTTCCGAGAGGCGCAGCTTGGGGTGGGCCACGGCCAGGCCGTGCATCAGGGCGGTGGGGTAGCTGTCCTGGGCAAGCAGGCACTCCAGGATCCAGCACACCGCCAGCTCCAGGCCCAGGTGCTGAATCGGCGGCTGATCAAAGAAGGCGCGGATCCCCCCCAGGTCCGATGGCAGGGGCATGCGGCGGGCGACTGGCTCGCGACTGGCTGGCTCGCGGTTGGGCATGGCGGGAGCGGGGTCTACCCATCTGGTAGCTCCGTCTCAGCCTGAGTGGCAACCGCGAATGGCGATAGCGGCCGTGGCCGGGGCGCCGGCACGGCCATCCGCGACGATGGCCCCATCCCCGCCCCGCAGCCGTGAGCAGCTTCAGCACCAGCGTTGGCCCCGCAAGCGCTCCGGCGGCGGGCTCCAGCCCGGCCCGCTTCGCCGTGCTCGACCACGACCTCAATGCCGAATGGCATGGCCTGCTGGCCGGCGCCAGCGCCCTGGCGGTGGACACCGAAGCCATGGGGCTGGTGCACGGCCGCGACCGCCTCTGCCTGGTGCAGATCAGCGACGCCCACGACAACGTCTGCTGCATCCGCATCCACCGCGGCCAGACGGAGGCACCGCTGCTGCGGCAGCTGATGGAGGCCCCCACCATTGAAAAGGTGTTCCACTTCGCCCGCTTCGATGTGGCCGCCCTGGGGGAGGGGCTGGGCATCGCCGTGGCGCCGCTGTTCTGCACCAAGGTGGCCAGCCGCCTGGCACGCACCTACACCAACCGCCATGGCCTCAAGGAGCTGGTGCAGGAGCTCTGCGGCGTGGAGCTCGACAAGGGCGCCCAAAGCAGCGACTGGGGCCGCGTGGAGGAGCTCAGCGAGGCCCAGCTGGCCTATGCCGCCAACGACGTGCGCTACCTGCTGCCGGCCCGCGACCGGCTGGTGCAAATGCTGCTGCGGGAGGAGCGGCTGGCGCTGGCCCAGCGCAGCTTCGCTTGCATCCCCGTGATCGCCGAACTCGACCGCGGCCGCTTCGGCGCGGTGTTCGAGCACCGCTCCTGAGCGCCGTCGCCGCTCAGTCGTCGCCGATGTAGTTGGCCTCCTCCTGCACCGCCTCCAGCAGCACATCCAGCAGCTGACGCGACTGCTCCCCCACCCCCTGGGCCTCGAGCATCATCCGCTGGGCGATCAGCAGCTTGCCGGGGTTGTCGCGCACACCCTCTTTGGCGGCCACCAGGTCCACCTTGCGGCGGGCGGCGGCAAGGCTGATGCTCAAGCTGCTGGCGAGCCGGCCGCAGGCCGTGGCGAAGTCCTTGTCTTGGGGGGCGGCCATGGGGCGCGGCGGTGCGGGCAGACCGCCATCATCCCGCCCGGCCCAGCAACCGCTCCGCCACCAGATCCGCCAAGGCCCCACTGCCGCCGGGCGGCCCCATGCGGCGGCGGCCGATGGCCCCCAGCTGCTGCCGCAGGGAGCCATCGGCCAGCAGCAACTCCAGCCGATCCCGCAGCTGTTGGGGGCTGCGGCACACCGCCACGGCGCCCCCCAGCAGCCGGCTCTGGCGCTCGGCAAAACCCCGTTTGAACTGGGGGCCTGGCCCCGGCAGCGACAGCGCCGGGATCCCCAGGCCCACCAACTGCTCGGTGGCGGTGCCCGCCGCCGCCAGCCCCAGCTCAGCCCAGGCGGCCCAGGCGGCAAAACGGCCGGGCCCCACCAACAGCTGCAGGGGGCCGCGCCGCCAGCCGGCGGCGGCGCCGCTGCCCGCCGGGATCGGATCGGGGGCAAACCCCAGCCCCAGCAGCAGCGGCTCCCACTCCGCCGCCGCCGGGCGCGAGCCGCAGGGGGCGAGCAGCAGCACCGGCTGCGAAGGCGTCCAGCCCTGCAGGGCCGCCAGCAGCCGCCGCAGGTTGCCCAGGGCCTCGGGCATGCGGCTGCCCGCCAGCAGCAGCACGCGCAGACGTCCGCTCAGGGCTGCCGGCAGGGGCGCCGCATCCAGCCCGTCCATCATCGGGTTGCCGGGGGCCAGGGCCGCCACCCCATGGCGCCGCAGGCCGCGGGCCGTGAGCCGATCGCGCAGGGCCACCAACCGGCAGCGGCGCCGGGCCAACAGGGCCCACTCCCACGGGTCCCATTCACTGCCTTTGCAGCGGTGGTAGAGGGCCGCCAGCCCGGCCGATCCCGGCCCACTGGCCCAGGTGTAGTCACTTTTTGGGGTGCCGATGAAGCCATAGGGCGCACCGCTGGCCCAGGCCAGCAGCAGCGGCAGCAGATCCCCCACCGCCAGCACGGGATCCCCCGCGCGGCCCCAGCGGCGCACCAGGCGCCACTGCCGCCAGCTGAGCCCCAGCACCCCGGCGCCCAGGTCGGCCAGCAGACCCCGCAGGCTCTGGTTGCTGAAGCCACCACTGGGGAGGCTGCGGCGGGGGCCGATGCGCCTCAGGGCGCCAGCCTGCTCCATCGGGCCATAGGCACTGCCCTCCCCCACCAGCGGCAGCACGGCGATCTCCAGCTGCGGATGGTGCTGCAGCAGGCTCTGCACCACCCGCAGAGCGATCAGGTCCTCCCCGTGGCCGTTGCTCAGCACCAGCAGCCGGCCGGCCATCCCTTCACTGATACGATCCGCCCTGGGAGTTTGCTCCCGGTCGGCGGCATGGCCAAGTGGTAAGGCAGAGGATTGCAAATCCTTTACCCCCAGTTCGAATCTGGGTGCCGCCTCTTTCGCTCCTGCCTGCGCAGTCCGCCTAGAGGCTGAGGACCACGGTCCAGCGCCGGAAGAGCTCGGTGCTGGCCTCGCAGCGGATGGCCGCGGAGTCGATGCGGCACTGGCCTTGCACGGCCGTGATGCGCGGCACCCCCTGGGCCAGGCCTCGGCCATCGAACTGGGTTTCGCTGATGCTGGCCAGCTGCAGCTGCAGCGGCCCCTGGGGCTCACACACCCCCTGGCGGCAGCGCATCGGCGGGCTGCCCTCCTGCAGCTGGCCCGCCAGGGTGAGCTGCTGCAGCCCTCCCTTCAGGGCGCCGGGGGCCAGCAGGCTGAGACGCATCACCAGGGGGCTGCGCTGGTCCAGCTGCATGCTGCGGCAGCTGGCTTTGCCCCCCAGCGGGAACACCACCTGACAGCTGCGGGGTTGCTGCTGCCAACGGCCAAAGCTCTCGCCCAGCCCCTGGGCGCGCAGCTCGGTGGGAGCCGCCGCCGCGGCCGCCAACAGCAGAGCCATCGCCAGGGGGCGGCCCATTGGTTTAGTAGCCCGAATCGGCCACGCACATGCCGATGCACACCAGGCCATTGCTGGCGGTGCGGCCGCAGTGGCCGCAGAGCACCGGGTCAGCCGCCGCCTCAGCGGGCTTGGGGGTGGCCGCAGGGGGCACCGCTGCAGGCCGATCAGCGCTGGCGGAGCAAGGCTGAGAATTCACCGCTGTGGTGAGCCGAATGGCAACGATCATGGCAAGCCCCGGCGACCAACCCGGCATCGGCGTGGGCACCTGGGCCTGGGGCAACCAATTCCTCTGGGGCTATGCGCCGCAGCGCGACGACCAGCGCCTGGCGGCCACCTTTGCCCGCTGCCTGGAGCGGGATCTGCTGTTCTTCGACACGGCCGACTCCTACGGCACCGGCCGCCTCAACGGCCGCAGCGAAACCCTGCTGGGCCAGTTCGCCGCCGCGGCCAGCCCGCCGCAGCAGCAGCGCCTCTGCATCGCCACCAAGCTGGCCCCCTTCCCGTGGCGGCTGGGTCGCCAGGGGTACCGGCGCGCCTTCGCCGCCTCCCGGGCACGGCTGCAGGGGCGGCTGCAGCGGGTGCAGCTGCACTGGAGCACCGCCCGCTACGCCCCCTGGCAGGAGGGCCCGCTGCTGGATGGCCTGGCGGATCTGGTGCGCGAGGGGGCCGTGGCCAGCCTGGGGGTGTCCAACATGGGGCCGCAGCGGCTGCGGCAGGTGCACCGGCGCCTGGCCGACCAGGGGGTGGCGATCTCCAGCCTGCAGGTGCAGCTGTCGCTGTTGGCGCCGCAGCCGATCGAAGCCGGCGGGGTGGCGGCCGTCTGCCGGGAGCTGGGGATCGAGCTGATCGCCTACAGCCCCCTGGCCCTGGGGCTGCTCAGCCGCGACGACCTCCACCCCGCCCAGGCCCCCAGCGGGCCCAGGGGGGCCCTGTTTCGCCGCCTGGGGCCGCGCATCGCTGAGCTGCGGCAGGCCATGGCGGCCATCGGCCAGGGGCGCCCGGGGGGCCGTGCGGCGGTGGCCCTCAATTGGTGCCGGGCCCACGGGGCCATGCCGATCCCGGGGCTGCGCAGCCCCGAGCAGGTGGATCAAACCGCCGCTGCCCTGGGCTGGCAGCTGAGCGAGGCGGAGCGGCAGGAGCTCGATCAGCTGGCGCTGGCCACCGGGGCGGCGCGGATGCCCGCCAACCCCTTCCAGAGCGACTAACGGCCCGAAGGCCGCCGGATCAGCCCGCTTGATCCAGGGGCTCCTCCGCCATGGCCGGGGAGGGGTCGGGGGTGAGCACCACCGGCAGGCGCTGGGGCAGGGCCTCCACGGGGTGGCGCACCAGGGTCACCACCCGGGGGCGCGGCGGTTCGGCGGCTGAGCCCTCAGCGGCGCTGTCGTCGTCCGCAGGGGTGTCGTCGCAGGCGGCCAATGCCTCCTGCAGCAGCGAATCAAAGGTGGAGCCCGGCAGGCGATGGCGGGCCAGCTCCAGGAAGGTGCGGGCCAACGATTCACTGGCCGCCGCCTTGAGGGCGGGGTTGGTGCGGCGCTGCTCCTGCTCCTCCTCCACCGCCCGGATGAAGCGCTCGGTGACATCCCGCTTGGTGGCGGCACGGATGCGGGTTTCCTGCTCCTGGGGGCTGAGCTGCAGGGGTTGCTCAAGCTGCTCCAGGCGCCGCATCAGGCTGTCGAGCACCTCCCGCGCCTCCGCCCCCACATGGGCCAACTGGCCATCGGAGAGGCGCGGCAGATCAGCCACAAACACCTTGCCGTGGTCGCGCAGGGTGAGGAAGGTGGGCCGCACATTGCTGCGGCTGGGGTAGGCCTCCCGGGGGCGCAACGGCCGGTTGGGGGGCACGGGGCCGGCGGAGCTGCGGCGGCGGGTGATGCGGCTGGAGCGCGTCAGTGCGGCGGCAGGGGAAGGCGAACCGCCAGCCAGCGGGGTGGGGGAGCCGTTAAAGGCCATGGCTATGGAAATAAAGAAGGGATATGAAACGAACAAGGGAACGGCTGTTGCACCCCAAATGGGGGATCAGCACTGGGGTTCCCTTGGGCGAGGTCTAGGGCGAAGTCAGGGATGTGACGTCAACGACGACGGACGGGGGCAGGCCCCGCCGTGCGACCAAGCTGCGACCAAGCGGTGCAGCAGCTCACCGAGGCGAGTGCTCCACGATGCACGCACCCTAGGGAGGATTCTTGAAAAGAACCATCCGGGCGCACAGGCTGATGCAATTCTCCGCCGCCGAGGGGCGGTGCTGGGGAGGCGCTCAGATCGGCAAACCGGCCAGCGGCTGATCCATCGGGGCCGCCCCCGGGCGCACCTCACCCAGGCGCCAGGCCCGGTGGCCCTCCGCCGCACACACCGCCAGGGCCGTGTCCACCGAGGCCTCCGGCAGCACCAGGGCGAAACCCACCCCCAGGTTGAAGGTGTTCCAGAGGTCGGCCTCCGGCACCTCGCCCTTCTCCTGCAACCAGCGGAACAGCGGCGGACGCTCCCAGCTGCCGGCATCCACCCAGGCATGCACACCATCGGGCAGGGCCCGGGGCAGATTTTCCGGCAGGCCACCGCCGGTGATGTGGGCCATGCCATGCAGCTCCAGCGGCGCCGCCAGCAGTGCCGCCACCAGGGAGGGGTAAAGCACGGTGGGCTCCAGCAGGGCATCGAGCACCGCCGGCCCACCTGGGGTGAGCGGCCGATCCGCTGCCGCCTCCGGCAGGTCCAGGATGCGGCGCACCAGGCTGAAGCCGTTGCTGTGCACGCCACTGCTGGCCACCGCCAGGATCTGGTCGCCGGCCTGCACGCGGCCGCCGTCGATCAGATCGTCCTCCTCCACCACGGCCACACAGAAGCCGGCCAGGTCGTAGCGGCCGGCGCCGTAGAAGCCGGGCATTTCGGCGGTTTCGCCGCCCAACAGGGCGCAGCCGCTGCGCCGGCAGCCATCGGCGATGCCCTCCACCACGGCCGCCATGGCCTCAGGCGCCAATTTGCCGGTGGCGATGTAATCGAGAAAAAACAACGGTTGGGCGCCGCTGGTGATCACGTCGTTGACGCACATGGCCACCAGATCCAGCCCCACGCCGTGGTGGCGGCCATGGGCCTGGGCCAGCTCGAGCTTGGTGCCCACCCCATCGGTGCCGGACACCAGCAGCGGCTTGCGCAGCCCCGCTGGCAGGCGGCAGAGCCCCCCGAACCCCCCCAGCCCGCCGAGCACCTCAGGGCGCCGCGTCGAGTCGACGCTGGCGCGAATGCGGTCCACAAAGGCGCGGCCGGCCACCACGTCGACGCCGGCTGTGCGGTAATCCATGCCCGGAAGGCAACCATCTGCCTCGATCCTGCCCCGGCGTGGCCCCGTGGGCCCGCCCGAACGGCCCCAGACGATGGACGAAATCAAGATCGGCACATTTTCCGATCAGCGGAGCTTATTAAGCTGATCACGACTGCTGATCGCGTGTGGGGTTGCTCGGCCGGCGAGATCCCAGCAAGGGCCAATGATCCGCAAATGTGATCGCGAATGCTGATCATTCGCCCCACGTCAGTTTGTGATCAAATCTCCACACGGCTTCCACTACGTTTGCGGCGTCGTTAATTCCCGTTAGGAACTCCGTCAGCAGTTCCCATCAACAACTTCCATCCAAGTGTTGATTGGTTCCTCTGCAGGCGGGTCACGTCTTTCCCAGTGACGGCTGCGTTCATCGCGGCGAGTTCCGTCTGTTATGCGTCGCTTTCTTCTTCTGGGCGGCTCCGCCCTCCTCCTCTCCGGCAGCTCCGCCCTGACCCCGGCCTTCGCCACCACGGGTCGCGTTGTGGCCGCCGAGAGCAGCCCGTCGATCGAACTGGCCATCCGCTCCGTCGAGGCCAGTGAGTCGCTGGAGGACTCCCCGCTCAACAAGCCCGCGGCACCGGCCCTGCCGATTGCCACACCGTCGGAGCCCCCCAGCATCGAGCAACGGGTGCGCTCCGTCAGCAGCGGCCAAGCCAGCTGGTACGGCCCGGGCTTCTACGGCAACCGCACCGCCAGCGGCGAAGTGCTGCGCCGCGGCACCCTCACCGCCGCCCACCGCTCCCTGCCCTTCGGCACCAAGGTGCGCGTCACCAACTTGCACAACGGCCGCACCGCCGTGGTGCGGATCAACGACCGTGGCCCCTTCCACGGCCACCGCGTGATCGACCTGGCCCATGGCGCCGCCAGCGAGTTGGGGGTGGTGTCTAGCGGCACCGCCAGCGTGAAACTCGAAGTGCTGCGCTAAGCCCCGCAGCCCCAACCGGCCCAGGGTCACCCCCTGGGCTTTGTGGTGTCTGGGCGCACGGCGAAGCGCCAAGGGAGGCTTCGGTAGGGTCGGCCCCAGGGAGCTCAGCCACGGAGCACAGCGGAGAGGTCAGCCGTGGAGCTGCTGCAAACCATCGCGGAGCTGCGCCGCTGGCTGGCTGAGGGCAACGCCGCCCCCCTGCATTTCGTGCCCACCATGGGGGCCCTGCACGCGGGCCACCAGAACCTGATCCGGCGGGCGGGCCAACGCCGCAGCGGCGCCCAGCCGCGGGTGCTGGTGAGTGTGTTTGTGAACCCGCTGCAATTCGGCCCCCACGAAGACTTCGCCCGTTACCCGCGCGACCTGGCCAGCGACGCCCAGCTGGCGGCCGCCGCCGGAGCCGATGCCCTGTTCGCCCCCAGCGCCGCGGAGCTCTACCCCGAGGGGGAAGCCGATCTCACGCGCATCCAGCCGCCCGAGGGCCTGCAGCGGGGCCTGTGCGGCGCCCGGCGCCCCGGCCATTTCAACGGCGTGGCCACCGTGGTGGTGCGCCTGCTGGCCCTGATCCGGCCAGATCGGCTGCTGCTGGGGGAAAAGGATTGGCAGCAGCTGGTGATCCTGCGCCGGGTGGTGGCCGACCTGGGCCTGCCCGTGCAGGTGGAGGGCTGCCCCACCCAGCGGGAGCCCGACGGGCTGGCCCTCAGCTCCCGCAACCGCTACCTCAACCCCCAGCAGCGGCACCAGGCCGCCGCCCTGCCCCGCATCCTGCGGGCCGCGGCCGAGGGCCTCGCAGGGTCTGCGCCCATGGCCCCCCTGCTCAGCCGGGTGCGCCAACAGCTCGAGCAGGCGCAGCTGGTGGTGGACTATGTGGAGGCCACCGACCCCCTCAACCTCCAGCCCCGGCAGCAGCGCGTGGTCGCCGCGGTTGCGCGCGATCGCGGCGGCGTAGATCGCGGTCGCCGACTTGCCGAGCTCCTCGTTGTGGGCCTTGATGCGCTCGATGATCGACTTGTTGAGGGCGGTGCTCTCGTCCTTCGAGGTGCCGTCCGGCATGCGGATCGAGATCGTGCCCTTCTTCAGGCCACCGAGGTCGTCGTAGAGCTTCACGCTGGTGGGTGCAACGCAGCGGCATCGACCCCTCAGAGGCCAACGCCGTGGAGCCGCTGCTGGAGGGGCTGGAGCTGGAGCTGAGCACCGCCGCCGCCGGCGGCCAGCAGGTGCACATCAACGGCCACGACGTCACCGCGGCGATCCGTTCCCCGGAGGTCACCGGCCAGGTGTCGGTGGTGGCGGCCCATGGCTGCGTGCGTACGGCCCTCACCCGCCAGCAGCAGGCCATGGGGGAGCGCGGCGGCCTGGTGGCCGAGGGGCGTGACATCGGCACGGCGGTGTTCCCCGATGCGGAGCTGAAGGTGTTTCTCACCGCCACCACGGCCGAGCGGGCGCGGCGCCGCGCCCTCGACCTGGAACAGCGGGGCTTTGCGGTGCCGCCCCTGGCGGAGCTGGAGGCGCAGATCGCCGAGCGCGATCACCTCGATTCCAGCCGGGCTGTGGCACCGCTCACCCAGGCGGCCGACGCCGTGGAGCTGATCACCGACGGCCTCAGCATCGAAGCGGTGATCGAGCGACTGGTGGATCTGTTCCGCCAGCGCGTGCCCCACGACGCCTGGGCCGATCCCCGGCCAGGCGCTTCGGCCCCCTAGCTCAGCCCTTCTTGGCGCGGCTGCGGGGCTTGGGGGCCTCCTGGTGCTCAGCGGCCGGCGTGGCAGCCGCAGCGAGGGGCTGATCGCCGCTCACCACCACGCTCACCACGCGGCCGCCCTGGCGGATCACCCGCTGCAGGGCCTCGTTCATGCGGCTGAAGGGCACGCGGGTGGTGTAGGCGCCATGGCGCACAAAGGCGTTGTTGGCGATGCCGGTGGCGGTGATGGTCACCACGCGGCTGCCCTCGCCGGCGGCACCGGCCGAAGGGCTCGACACCAACAACTCCTGGCTGCGGAAGCCGTAGGCGGGGGTGCCGTCGATGCGGCGGCTGCCGGGCAGATCACCGCCGGGCAGCTCGCTGCCGGAGGCCACATCGGCGCGGAAGGGGCCATCGGTGCTGATGTGGGCGTACTGCGCCGCCGAGGGGGCCTGGGCCCAGCTGGCGGGGGAGGAGGCCACACGCACGGCCGCGCCGGCGCCGGACACGGGGATCGGCCGGTTTTGGTGGAGGGCCTGGCCCAGCTTGAACTGGGTGCCGCTGCCATCACCCTTCACGGAGGCGGCGGCGCCACGGGCCAACTGCATCAGATAGGAAAACTGGCGGCCCTCATGGCCCACGGCGTAATTCCAACCGTGCATGTGGGGCACGTTGTCGTTGCCGAAATTGGCGTTGTATTCGGGGCTGTCGAGGTAGGAATCGATCTCCGCGTCGTAACCCTGCTCCTGCAGGATCGTGAAGTGGTGGAGCATCTCCTCCTTGTTGTGCGGAGCAGATGCTTGTGGTTGAGCTCGATGAAGCGGTAGGGGTTGCAGTTTTCAAAGAAACGGGCGCGGTAGAGCGCGCTTTTGGCCACGGTGCGCACCAGCTCGCGCACGGTGAGGTAGCCATTGCAAAACAGCGATTCAGCCCCCTCAAGCCGCTCACTGGCCATCAGGTACTGGCCGCCCAGCACCTGTTGATACACGGCGCGGATGATCACCCGCTTGTCTTGATCGGAGCCGAGGCGCCAGTGCTCCTTTTGTGCGCCAGTGGCAAACCGCTCAATGCCCAGAGCGGGGGCTTTCACGAGGGACATGGGGGGCGAGCTGAGAAGAACAGTGGGTTGCGAACAGTCCCACAACCGCACCTCGGAAGCTAGGGAGATGTCAAAAGGTTGTCTTCACAACATTGCGAGCTCTTCATGAAGCCGCCCTGAGGCTCTCCAGCAGGCCGCCGCAGGCGTCCTCCAGCAGATCGAGCACATGCTCGAAGCCCTCCTCACCGCCGTAATAGGGATCGGGCACCTCCCGCGCCCGAAAGCGCCGGCAATGGCTGGTCATCGGTTCAATGAGAGCCAGACCGCGGTCCCCCAGCTGGCGCGCCATGGCCTGCACCGCCTGGAGGTTGTCGTCATCCATGGTGAGGATGCGGTCAAAGCGGCGCAGATCGCCTGGCTCCAGTTGTCGAGCGCGGCTGGGCAGATCGATGCCGCGGCGCTCGGCGGCGGCGCGCATGCGGCGATCCGCCGGCCGCCCCACATGCCAGCCCCCGGTGCCGGCGCTATCCACCACAAACCGCTCCGTGAGCCCTTCCTGGGCCAGCAGGTGCAGAAACACCCCCTCCGCCGCCGGCGAGCGGCAGATGTTGCCGAGGCACACAAACAGCAGCCGCTGCTCAGCCATCGGTGGCCTCCAGCGCCGCGCCTGGGTCCAGGCGGCTGAGTGCCAAGGCGGCCCGCAGGCACACCACCGAGGCCCCATCCGGGTCGTCGCGGCTCAGCCGCTCCAGGGCCGACAGGATGGCGCCGGTGCCGTCGGGGTCGCCCCGCAGCTCCGGGGCCAGGGCCTCCAGGCCCACCACCACGGCATAGCGCACCACCCATTCGCCATCGCCGCAGCCGGCCAACAGGGCCGCGAGGCAGCGGGCCGCGATGGGCCCGCGCTCATCGGCAGGCAGGCCAGCCAGCCGCAACTGCCCTAGGCCACGGGCGGCGGCTCGGCGCACGCTGGGGCCGATGTCCTGGCCGAGGGCATCCTCCAGCACCGCCAGCCCGCGCACATCACCGATGCCGGCCAGGGCCCGCACCGCCCAGGCCCGGGCGCCGTAGTTGTTGCCGTCGATGTTGGCCAGGATCGTGGCCACGGCGGGTTCACCGATGGCCACCAGGCCATCCACGGCGGCCACGGCGGCGCCGGGGTTGTTGAAGCCGAGCACCTCCACCAGGCAGGCGGCACCATCGGGGTGGGCCGACGCCGCCAGGGCCTGGGTGGCCTGCAGCAAGCCCAATGCGCTGTCGGCCCGCTGCACGGCGGCCACCAGGTCGGCCACGGGCGGAGACAGGCTCATCACAGCAGGGCGTCCATGGCATCGAGCACCGCCACGGTGCCGGCATCGCGGGCGCTGGCGCCGGGTTGCTCCGCCAGACCCCGCAGGGCGATCAACTTGAGGCTGTTCTCCGCCAGGGTGGCGGCGATCGGCTCGAGGGCGGGGCGCCAGCCGGCGGCCCCCAGATCCATCAGGGCGGCGCGGCGCACCTGCAACTGCTGGTGCTGCAGCAAGGCCACCAGCTGCTCACCCCAGTGGGCCTCACCGGTGAGCTGCAGCAGGGCGCGGCAGGCGGCGCTGCGGATGAGGGGACGCTCGTGCCCCACAAAGGGGCGGATCACGGCCAGCACCACAGCATCCGCCACACCGATCTGGCCCAGGGCCTCGAGCAGGGCGTCACAGGGTTCCTGCAGGCGCGGCGTGCCCGGCTCCTGGGCTCCAGCCACCGCAGGGCCACTGGCCAGGCGGGCCATGAGCGGTGCCACGGCAGCCTCGGCCCGCAGGTCCCCCAGGGCGCGGGCGGCCGCCTCGCGCAGGCCGGGGTCGGCGTCATCGAGGGTGGCCAGCAGATCGGGGATCGCCGCTGTGGCGCTGGCGCCGAGCTTGCCGAGGGCGCGGGCGGCGTTGCGGGCCACGGCGTTCTCCTCCACGCCGGCGCCGGGGTCGCGCGGGCGGCGCTGGCGCAGGGCCTGCTGCAGCAGCGGCACGGTGTCGGGGTGGGTGCTGCGGTTGCGCCCCAACCACCAGGCGGCGTAGTACTGGGCGGAGGGGTCGTCGGTGAGGCGCAGCCGGCGCAGGGCCTCCGGCTCCGTGATGGGATCGCCGGCCATGGCAGAGGGCAAGGGATCGGCTGGGGCTTGATGCTGCCACCGCCGGTGGCGCTGCCGGCACGCCCTCCGGGCAACAGCAACAAAAAAGCCCCCCTTGCGGGGGGCTGTCGTTGCATCGGTCGCGTCCGGTGGACGCTGACGCTCACACCAGAGCGGCGATCGCGTAGTCGATGTAGTTGTTGGCAATCACGCCGGCGTCGCCAGAGATGCCGTGGTTGGCCTTGATGTAGTTCAGGGCCTCCACGTACCAGGAGGGGGACAGCTCGAACGCGCGGTTGATTTCGTCGAGACCGGCAACCAGGTACTCGTCGATCGGACCGGTGCCACCAGCCACCAGGCAGTAGGTCACCTGACGCAGG